>NZ_JAQSLK010000003.1 GCF_028649595.1 Campylobacter magnus | reverse complement strand
TTTTTTATTTACAAAAAACGGCGAAAACACGCCAAAAATCGTTTTGTATAAGTATAATTTATCTTTGTATATAATGTCAATAAAATTTGCCAAAAAGGAATTCTAGATTTAAGCTAAAGAATTCTAGAATTCCTTAGAAAATATTATCAAAGTTATAATTTAATCTATCCAAAAAAGCGCCGTTTTCATCTTGTCTTATGCGAGCTAGCTTAGCTTCCAGCCTAAAAGGTGCTAAAAGCTCTGCGCCACCATCTGCCCACCACGCACAAAAGTTCTTAGCATCGCTAAAAGGTGCTTTTATCCCAAGTCTAGCAGTAGCCAAAGGCCAGTCATATTCCCACCATTTGCTACTCTCCAAATCAGCGATTATTTCATCCTTAAAGCGCATTTTTACGAGCCTGGCTGGATTGCCAGCCACCACAGCATAGGCTGACACAGGCTTTGTTACCACAGCACAAGCTGCGATTATTGCTCCATTGCCCACGCTTAGCTCATGTGCTGCTGGAAAAAAAGCATTAGCCCCTACCCACACGCCGTTTGCGATGACTGTTTTTTGCGGACGGATATCGCAAAAATCAAAAGGCTCTGCTATGGGCTCGCAAGTAGCACCCACGCCCTCATCTACAAAAGCCTTTACACTAGTCATAGCCACGCTAGTAGACTCATGGCGCAGGGCACCGATAGTTACATTATGAGCCACGCAGCTATATCTGCCTATTATTGTATTTTCTAGCACGGAGTTAGCGTTTATATAGCTATACCCCCCCCCCAACGCAGTTTTGGACTCTGCAGCCACCCCAAAGGGCAAAAGGCCTTTCAAAGACAAAATTATTTACAAAAGAATTGCCATATAGCAAAAGTCCATGGCTTTTTAGTGCTTCTTTCATTTTTATTCCAAGTTTTTAATTTGCAAGCTTTTGCCATCACAGCTAGCTACTTGCTTAGCACAGCTAAAACGAGAGTTTTCTAAGTTTTCTTTATGCTCAGCCAAAAAGCTTAAAAAAGCCTTTATATCGTTCATAGGCACTTTTATACCGGTTTTTGCATAAAAGTAGTTTAGGTCATACTCCCACCATTTGCTAGAGAGCAAATCAGCGATTATTTCATCGCTAAAGCGCATTTTTACTACCTTAGCTGGATTGCCAGCTGCTATGGCGTAGGCTGGGATATCCTTTGTAACTACAGCCTTACCAGCCACCACAGCACCTGTGCCGATGCTGACATCATGCGCCCCAGGGATAAAAACCCCAGTGCCAAACCACACATCATGCCCTATTTTTGTATGTGCTGGCCACCAGTCCATCGGCTCACAAGGAGCAATGCGCCCATCAAAGTTGCCAAACGAGCAAATATCATCAAACATAAAACTCGTGCTAGTCATGCTAGCGGTGCTAGCCCAGCTTAGAGCGTGCTTGCCCACGCCCACACAGACATTATCACCTATGCTGCAATACCTGCCGATACTAGCATTTCGCAGCACAGACGAAGTGCTTATATAGCTATACCCCCCCCCTATGACCTTTACTAGCAAATTATTGCCAAGCAGAGCAAAAGGGCGCTCAAAAGTAAAATCGCTTAAAGTAATATTTCCGCCTTTTAAAATAAGACCATAATTTTTTTTAATTTCTTGCATATTTTCTCTTTGTAAAGATTTAAGGAATTCTAGAATTCCTAGGGCTAAAATCGGGCTAAATTCTAGAATTCCTAGGAATTCTAGAATTCCCAAGCCTTGTGCCATCCACCGACCCCTTCGAGGGATCTCATCATAATAAATTTAGAATTCCCTATAGAGATCCCCCAAAGGGGCTGGGGGATGACATAGTAGGGAATTCTAGAATTCTAATTAGGGGTTAAATTCTAGAATTCCTTATGAATTCTAGAATTCCCTAACTAAATTGCTTTGCTCCCTTGCGATGACGAGAGTTCTAGATTATTTCCTAGCCTCTTTTACACAATCAGCGATTAAAAAAGCTAGTTCTAATGCTTGTTCAGCATTTAAGCGTGGGTCGCACTGCGTCTCATAGCGACTAGCTAGGTCAGCCTCACTTACACCGCTGATGCCGCCGGTGCACTCTGTGACATCGTTTCCTGTCATTTCTAGATGCACGCCGCCTGCTACTGTGCCACAAGCCTTGTGTATATCAAAGAAGCTTTTTACCTCGCTCATCACAGCCTTAAATTCCCTTGTTTTGTAGCCATTTGATGCTTTTACGGTGTTGCCGTGCATCGGGTCTATACTCCAAAGTATATTTAGCCCCTCGCGTTTTACGCCCTCAAGTATCTTTGGCAAACGCTCGCCTATGAGCTGGGAGCCCATGCGGATAATGATATTAAAGCGTCCTGCTTCGTTTGCAGGGTTGATTTTGTTTGCGATTTTGATGATGTCATCAGCTGTAGCGTTTGGCCCCATTTTACAGCCGATAGGGTTTTTAACCCCACTTAGAAAATGCACATGCGCATCATCTAGTCCTCTGGTGCGCTCGCCTATCCACAGCATGTGAGCCGAGCAGCAATAAGGCTCGCCACTAAGGCTATCAATGCGAGTAAGCGCCTCTTCATACGGCAGTAGCAGCGCCTCGTGCGAGGTGTAAAATGCTGTCTCTCTTAAAGTCGGGCTATTTTTAGTATTTATCCCGCAAGCCTCCATAAAAGCAAGAGCTTGTGAGATTTGCTCTGCTAAATGCTTGAACTTTTCAGTGCCTAAGCCAGCGTTTTTAACAAAGCCTAGGTTCCATTTGTGAACTTGCTCTAAATCAGCCAAACCACCCCTAGCAAAGGCTCTAAGCAAGTTTAGCGTGGCTGCGCTTTGATGATAGGCTTCTAGCATGCGAGCAGGATCGGCTTTTCTAGCCTCTGCGCTAAAGACTGGGCTATTTATGATATCGCCTCTATAGCTTGGCAAGGTTATGCCATTTATGGTTTCAGTATCGCTGCTTCTAGGCTTGGCAAACTGCCCTGCTACTCGCCCTACTTTTACCACAGGACAGCCACCAGCAAAGGTTAGCACAATAGCCATTTGTAGCATGACTTTAAAGGTATCGCGAATAGAGTTTGCGCTAAAATTCGCAAAACTCTCAGCACAATCTCCACCTTGAAGCAAAAAGGCCTTACCTTCGCAAACTTGCGCTAGGCGGCTTTGAAGGCGTCTTGCCTCACCTGCAAATACAAGCGGCGGCAAGCTAGCAAGCTTATTTTCTACTTCTTTTAATTTAGCTTTGTCTTCGTAATCTGGCTGCTGGAGAATGTTTAGCTCTCTCCATGATTCTTTTGTCCATTTCATGTTTATTCCTTGATGTTTTTTTGCCGATTATAGCAGATTTTGCGTAATTTTAAGCCAAACTAGCGCAAATTATCTATTACTTGATTTTGGTAGCGGATTTGTTCTAGCTTGCTTTTTAGCTCTCTGTTTTCTTCATTTAGCACGCCTAGCTTGTCTCGCAAAGTGCCGATATCACGGCTAGTGTAGTAAATCTCATTTGCGATAAAAATCTTTGGCAAGGTAGCAATCATCACCAAAAACGCAATGCCAATAGCGATAAAAAGCGAGGTCTTGCTAAGGTTTTGCGCAGGGGTTTCATAAAGTGCGCTGATATCATCTCTAAAAGTGGTGATTTTTGGCTTGATTACGATTTTTTCATCTTTTGGCTCAGGTTTTGGCTCTATTTTTGGCTCTATTTTTGGTTCAGGTTTTTGTGCTAGATTTTGATTAGGAATTCTAGAATTTCTAGCGTTTTGTTCGCTGTTTGGCTGTGGTTTTTGCACTAGATTTTGAATTCTAGTTTTTTGCGTAAAATTTTGACTTGGAATTTTAGAATTTTGCGTGCTTTGTAGCTGACTGGCAGTTTGTGGCTGGCTGGCACTAGGAATTCTAGAATTCCTAGAATTTTGTTCACTGTTTAGCTGTGGTTTTTGACTAGGAATTCTAGGTTGTTGCGCCAGATTTTGGCTAGGAATTTTAGAATTTTGCGCCAGATTTTGACTAGGAATTCTAGTTTTTTGCGCTAGATTTGGCTTTGGCTGCTGTTTTGGCTGCTCTTTTATAGCCCCAGCAGCACGGCTAAGGTCTATGCCGCCTGTGTTTTTGGGCTTTGGCTCCATTTTTATAGGCTCACGCTTTGCGGCTAGTTCGTTTGCGATTTGCTCCAAGCTTTTTGGTTTTTGCATTTTTATCCTATTTAAACTCAAATATTCTCATCTTAGCACAGTTACTGCGTGGGTTGGCTCGCAGTTCATCTGCGCTTGGCGTGATGGGCTTTTTTGTGATGATTTTGCCTAGTGCGTGTCCGCCGCCGCACTCGCAGCGCATGGCAAAGGGGTCGCACACACAGCCCTTACTCCACGCACGAAAGCTCTCTTTTATGATGCGGTCTTCAAGCGAGTGAAAGTCGATGATAGCTACTCTTGCACCACTTGGACGCAAGTCTTTTAGGGTGGAGAGCAGGCTTTTTAGCACACCTAGTTCGTCATTTACCTCTATGCGCAGGGCTTGGAAAACCAGCTTTGCTATGCTTACATTTCGCCCTTTTATGCGCTCACCTCCGATGATGTCTGCTAGCTCCTTTGCTGTATTTATGGGCGATTTTGCTCTAGCGGCGATGATTTTAGCAGCGATTTTGGCTGCCATTTTAAGCTCGCCAAACTCGCTAAAAATCTGCTCTAGCCTGCCCTCGCTATACTCGTTTACTATCTCTTTTGCACTTTTTGGCGCAGTTTTATCCATCCGCATATCAAGGCTATTTGCACCAAGCCCAAAGCCACGCTCGCTACTATCAAGTTGAAGACTGCTAACGCCGATATCAGCTAAAATACCTGAGATTCTCAAGCCTTTAATGCGCTTTATAATACTAGCAAAATTGCTTTTATAAAGCGTGATTTTGCCACTTTCTAGCTCAGCTTTAAAGCGTTTTTTACAAAAATCCAAAGCCTGCTCGTCTTGGTCGCAAGCGATGATTTTAAGGGCTTTGTAACGCTGCAGCAGTGCTGCGCTATGCCCACCAAAACCTAAGGTGCAATCAAGCAAAATAGGCTTATCAATACTATCAAAATGGTTAAAACCTTCTAAAACTTCATTTAGCAAAACTGGAATATGTGGCGAGTTCATAAAGCAAATAATAGCATAAATGAGCCGAATTTTTGCTATAATTTGCGAAATTGAAGGAAAAAAATGGATATAAATGAAGCAAAATCAGCCCTAAGTGTGCTTGGGCGTAGGCTTTTTTCTCTTGGGCTTATTAACTACGGCTCGTCTCTTTCTATGCGCTTTGATAGCGATAATTTCATCGTTAGCAAGCAAGATGCGCTTTTTGAGAGCGAGGAAGATTTTCTTTTGCTTTTAGGCAAAAAGGACTACCGCTGGAAAGAGGCTAGCAAACACGCACTTCTTCACCAAAATATCTACAAAAACATTATTAGCTCGCGCTTTGTTTGCTACTGCTCGCCTGCTTTTATCTGCGCTTATGCGCTGGGGCATACGGCTTTTGAGCCACAGGATTTAACAGGTGCTGAGCTAGTTGGTAACACATTTATCTATGATATCAAGCAGCTAGAAGACTGGCAAGACCGTGCCCCAAGCGAGATAGTGCGCTACTTCGTCCAAAGTAACACAAACTTCGTGCTACTAAAAAGTGGCGAGCTGTGCGTGTATGCAAAAAGCGCATCCGAGCTTTTAGCGCATATTAGCACCATAGAACACAGCGCAAAGCTACTAGCGCTTAAAAATATTTTCTAGGGAATTCTAGAAATTCTAGATGAGAATTCTAGAATTCCCTAGAAATTTATTCTAGAATTCGCTTAGGAATTCACTTAGGAATTCACTTAGGAATTCTAGAATTCCCAAGCATGAAATTTTTAGATAAATTCCGTGCGATCTACTTCACAGCCTTGGCTAGATCCCACATCGGCATAAAGATACCAAGTCCCATAAGAATAACCATACCAGCAATAAACACAAGCAAAATCGGCTCAATGTAGGCTGAGATGTTATCAAGTATGTTGTTAAATCGCTCTTTATAATAGTCTGTGATTCTAGCTAACATCGCATCAATGCTACCAGAACGCTCGCCTGCTGCGATCATCTGCACTAACATATTTTCATACAACTCAGTGGCTGCTACTGAGCTTGATAGGCTATTACCACGGCTAACAGAGATTTTTACGCTCTCCAAACGCTCTCTTAAAAAACTATTTTCTACATTTAAAAGCGAGGTATTAAGCGCGTCAATAACTGGAATTCCTGAGTGAACTAGCTCGCCAAAGACAAGATTAAAACGGCTCATAGTTGAGAAGAAAATAATATTACCTATCAAATAGAGTTTTAAAATATATTTATCAAAGCCGTATTTAAAGCGTGGGTTGCGGTAATAAATAAAAATAGTTATTAAAATAGCCGCAAGCACGCCTGCGCCTATAGCAAAGCCGTAGTTACTAAATGCCCACTCGATGTTTAATAGAATTCTAGTTGGCAAAGGCAGCTCGGCGTTAAAGCTAGCAAAAACATCTCTAAACTTTGGTACTACAAGCAGCATAAGCAAGATAAAAGCTAGAATAATAGCGCAGATTACTACTATAGGATAGCGGATAGCTTTTTTAAACTTCTGGCGGTTATCATATACATCTTGGAGTATTTCTACAAGGTGATATAAGGACTCAGCCAAGCGACCTGTTTGCTCGCCAAGGCTGATTAGCGCAATGCTTACATTACCCACATCACGCTTAAACTGAATTATGCTATCGCTTATGTTCATACCAGCATTTAGATCATCTCTCATGCGACCAAAGATCTGCGCTACTCGCTTGTCCTTGGTGTTATTTACTACTTCATTTATGCTATCGTGGATAGAGATACCAGCATTAGTCATAACAGCAAGCTGGCGCAAAGTAGCGATGTAGCTAAGCATTTTTATCTTTGGAGTAAAAAGTGCGGTTTTTATAGCATCTAGATCAAAAATATTCTTGCTCTCGCTAACCTCTATTACTGTGCCACCACGCTTATTTACAGCTATTTGCTTAGCTTGGGCAAGGCTTTGGGCCTTTATAGTGTCGCTAAACACTCTGCCTAGTTTTTTTTGCGTTACTTTATATGTTTTCATGATTTAGCCACCCTATAAACCTCTGGAATGCTAGTAATTCCCATAGCTGCCCTACGGATACCATCTGTAAAAAAGTCCTTAAAGCCCTCGGCTAAAGCTGTGCTTGTAAGTTCTTCTTTTGTAGCGTTTTTAGCAATTAGCGATGAGATTTTATCACTAATTGGCAAAATCTCACTTATCATCTCTCTGCCTAAATAGCCAGTTTGAGAGCATTTCTCACAGCCCACTGGCGCATAAAAGGTAAAATCATCTGGAATTAGGTGTATGATGTGATCTAACTGCATTGGTGTTAGCGTTATTTTTTGCTTACAGTGTGGACAGAGCTTGCGAACTAGGCGCTGGGCTTCTACGCCTATTAGCGAGCCACTTACTAAATAAGGCTCTATCCCCATCTCCACCACGCGCGCTACAGCTGAAATAGCGTCATTTGTGTGAAGTGTAGAAAAAACAAGGTGTCCAGTTAGCGCTGCTTGAATAGCGATGCGAAGGGTCTCTTGGTCACGGATCTCGCCTATCATAACGATATCAGGGTCTTGACGAAGGATTGAGCGAAGAGAGCTTGCGAAGGTTAGACCTGCTTTTTCATTTACATGAACTTGCTGGATCATATCCATTTGATACTCTACCGGATCTTCTACGGTGATCATTTTTTTCTCTACGCTTTTTATATCATTTAGCGCAGCGTATAGAGTGGTCGTTTTACCAGAGCCTGTTGGGCCAGTTACTAGTATCATACCATAAGGCGTGCGAGTAAGGCGAGAGAATTTTGCTAGATTATCTTCTAACATACCTAGTTCGCTAAGCTTGATGATAGCCTTTGATTTATCTAGAATTCTCATTACCACGCTCTCACCGTGAATTACAGGCAGAGTTGAGATACGAAAGTCATAATCACGCCCTAAAACCTGAACGCTAAAGCGGCCATCTTGAGGCTTTCTGTGCTCTGCTATATCCAAGTTTGAAAGCATTTTTAGGCGGCTTACAAGCGGGGGATAAATGTCTTTGTCAAAAACAAAAATCTCGGCTAGCATACCATCAATACGACACCTAACAATACAGTTTTTCTCACTGCTTTCTATATGTATATCGCTAGCACGGCTTGAAATGGCGGTTTTTAGTATAGTTTCAATTAGGCGCAAAATACCAGAGCTCTCGCCGCCATCGTCTGTGCTAGTGCTGCTGATTTCTTGGCGGATTTGAGCTATTAGCGAGCTTACGCTTTCATTTAGCTCCATTTTGCTAAGCACTTTATCTAGCTTTGTGGTATCGCAGACTACTACTTTTAGAATTTTTCGGTTAAAGATATTTGCGATTTGATCTTGTACTTCTACATCAAAAAGATCTCTAAAAGCTACATAAACATTTACTTCATCTTCTTTTAAAGGTAAAGCTCCAAGGTGCTTTAGCTGTGCGCTAGGAATTTTTCTAGCAAGATTATAGTCAATAGAACTTTCATCTAGTGAGCTATACTCAAACTTGAAGTGTTGCGCAAAATACTTTAAAAACCCTACTCTATCAAGCGCAAAATATCCGCAAACCTCATCGATATTTATACGACCTCTGCGGTATATAAGAGCTAGGACATTCATTATACCTTCGGTGTTTAGCCCGATTTTTTCTTCTAGTAAAGCTCTGGTGTTTGACTCATTTAGCTCTGCTTCAAAGCTTGCCATCACTGCTTCATCAAACTTGCCACTTTTTTGTAGAACTTGAGTGATTGTTTTATTTATATCTATTATGCTTGCCATTTTTTACTCACTTAGTGGGATATTGCTTTGCATTTTTGTGATTAGGTTTTGAACCTCTTGTTTGTTGCTTACTTGGCTCAGATAGGCTTCAAGCACTTTTAGAGCATCTTTTTTATTGCCTACATTATACTTTGATTTAGCAAAAATAAGCCAGCCATCAGCGTTGTTTTTGTCTAAATTATTTAGCTCAAATGCCCATTTGGCTGCGTTTTTATAGTCTTTTTTAGCATAATAATCTCTTGCTAAAGCGAGGGCATCTTTTGGGTCTTTGCTATTTTTAAAATGTTCTTCTATGCTCTCTAAGCTTGGCTTTATTGGTGTTGAACTGATTGTTATATTATTTTTACTACTTTTATTATTATAGTCTGGCTGTATTTCTGTGCTTTTTATATTTATGGCTGGCGTGCTGTTTGTAGGGTCATATTCTGGTTCTTCAATTTGCGTTCTATATAAAGGCTCTTTTGATATAGCGCTTTCTGGCACTTCATTAAAATACCCACTTAGATCAATTTCAGCTAGCATTGCCTCTTCTTCTTTTATTTTTGCTCTAGCTTTTTCTTTTAGGGCTTGCTTTTGGGCTTTTTTGATATCTTCTTCATTATCTTCTATTTGCTTGTCTGGCTTGGCATTTGCATATTCTTGCTCTTCTTTTTTATTTTGTTCGTTTTTTGCTAGTTCTATACTAGAATTTTTTGTAGCATCATCAAAAGAATAAAAAATAGCAGTAGCTAAAAGCAAAGTAGCAAACAAACAAGCAAGCAAATACTTTAGCAATCGTTTTGCTTGTCTTTTTGCGTATAATTTTTCTAGTTTTGCAACTTCTATAGTATCAAGCATTTAACATTCCTGTATCAATAGCTGCCATATCTATAACCTTTGATATAGCACTACGGGCTTTACTCGGGCTGCGTTCTTCGTAATACTCTAGTATCTCAAAAAACTTATAAAGTAGCTTATTTAAAAGGCGCAGATTGCCACTGCAGTATTTCCAAAGGTTTTTTAGATTTGCCTTGCTAAATATAGCAAAAGTACTTTCAAAGCCGTGATAAGCAAGCTTTTTTTCTATATACATTTTTGTCTCATCCAAGCTACAAGGCTCAAACTCCACGACCTCCCAAATGCGTGTTTTAAAATAGTCTTTTGCTAGCACATCTTCTTTTACTGTTTTATGAATAGTAAAAACTATCTTAAAATACCTAGTATCAGCCATAAGACGAATTTTTTCAATTAGTTCTTTTGGGTAGAGCTGAGATTCATCTAGCATTAGCAAAATCTGGCGCAAAGGCGTGCCACTCATAGCATCAGTTTTTACATTTGCTCTAAAATATGCTAAAAGCTCATCTACATTAGCAAGCAAAGAAATATTTATACTCTCACAAATTGCCTTTACGAAATCGCTTTCTTTAAAAAAAGGCTGCGGAAAGAGTAAAATTTCTCTATCATCTTTTAAATCAGAGTAAATTTTATGTAATAAAAAAGTCTTTCCACTACCTGGCTTACCAAAAAATAAAATAATTTTTAATGGTTTATCAAGCGCAGAACAAATCTTACGATATGCTATTACGCTTTTATCAAGCTTAACATAATCATGTTCGTTTATGCTATCAAGAAAAATATCTTTTATCTTGGTATATGGATTTTGCATTAAAATAATCCGTCGCTAAATCCAAGACTTTTTAAAGAGTCTTTTAGCTTATTGCCCTCATCAATATCAACTATACGTGGAGTGATGATGAAAACTAACTCTGTATTTCTAAGAATCTTTTTTTCACTTTTAAATAAATATCCTAGCACTGGAATATTGCCTAGACCTGGGACTTTTGTAGTTCCATCGCCACTTTCTTGGCTGATTAGTCCACCTAGAACTACAGTATCGCCGCTGTTTATATGAACTACACTTGAGAGCTTTTTTTGCATAGTATCAGGAGCGATAGTTCTTGGGGTATTTTGCCTAATATTGTCTTCTTTGTATTTGAAGGTATTTAGGCTAGGATTTATACGAAGCATAATTTTGCCATCATCGCTGACCTCAGGCAAAAGATTAAGTAGAATTCCTATAAAAGTAGAATATTGCTTGATATCTACATTTTCAGTTTTTGTTTCTGTGCCTATTATGGTGTTTGTGATTTGATAATTTATATTATCACCTACTGAGATTAGGGCTTGCTGGTTGTTCATTGTCATTATTTTTGGACTTGAGACTACACGGGTTGTGCCTGTAGTATCAAGGAAGTTTATCACACCTTCAAGGTTTATATTTACAGCACCTTGTAGAATGAAGCCACCACGAATTGGATTCATACTAGGTGTAACTATATCCCAAGCTGTGTGTGTATCGTTCCAACGACCAAAGGTAAATTGGCTTGGAGTTGCTGGATTGCCGCCTAAGTAGCTATTAAAAGATAGATCAAACTTTGACCAATCAACGCCTCTTTGATACTCGTTATTTAGATCAACTGAGACTATGCGGACATCTATCATTACTTGTTTTTTAAGGCTTTTGTTTAGCTTAGAGATATACTCCTGAACCCTTTCAAGCTGTGCTTTTGTACCTGTTACACTAACAAGTCCGGCGTTTGAGTTTACTACTGGCAGTGGTGCTTTAAAGCCTTCTTTGCCATTATTCATAATAGCTTCAATTTCACCAGCCATTCTCTCCCAAAAATCAAATTTTTCAGTAGTTTCAATGATATTTTCTTGATTTTTGGTATCTGTATTTGTATTTGTGTTTGTAGTGTCATCTAGCTGGATTGGGGCTGAGTCAGCTGAGGCTTTTACTACTGCTCTTCCTTCTCTAATAGAGGTTATATAATCAACCTTAAATATCCTAGTATCCACAGATGATATGTTAAGAATATTTTTTCTAAATGAATATATCAAATCATTTTGAGATAATAAAATATTAAAGATTTCATGTAAAGTTAAACCCTTAATATTTAGGCTTGAGACAGTGCTTGAAAGCGTTTGTGTGGCGTCTTTATCTCCAGCTTTTATCACTACGCTAAAACCACACTCGCCAGAGAGCTGATCTAGAATTTCTTTAATACTAATTGTCTCAATTGTAGTTATACTAAGAGCTCTATTATTACAATTGCTAGCTTCTAAGCTAGAAGAAAAAGCAAAGCACAAAGCTAAAGCTAAAAATATTTTATTTAATTTCCAAACCATCTATTTTTCCTTTTTTTAGTTTTTTAGTAAAGATATTTCCATCTTTTTCTTGTAAAAGAACGCTGTCTGTTTTGATATCTACGATTTTCGTAGTGCCGATGCTATCACCCTTACTTAGCCAGTTTTCTCCAACTTTGATTTTAGAACCTATTAGCACTTTTATGGCATTTTCACTAGAACTACCTAATGCTGGCAAATCTTGCTTGCTTACTTTATCGTATTCAAATGGGTCTTGAATATTTTCTAGAATTGCCTTATCTAGAATTCTAACGCTTTGCATTTTTTTTATTTTATCTTCTACAAGACTAGAGACTTTATTGCTAGAGTTTTTGTCATTTACCACTACTACATCGGCTATGCTTTGAGCTAGAGCTAGCACACCAAAAAACATCGTGTAAAGTAAATATCTAATCATTTTTAAATCCCCAAGTAATGATATTTAAAACACAATTTAAAGAACCATTTTGTCCTTTTATATCAAAGTAACTTATATCGCTGATTTCTTTTGTACTTTCTAGCACATATATGTATTTAAGAGCATTCTCAAATCTTTTTGCATTAAAGCTTACATTTAAATCATACATAGCATCTAGCTTATTTGGAAGAATTTCTTTTGTGTTATTTATGATTTTTGTGATTTGAACACCGCTTCCTATAGCTTTATTTGAGACTTCGTTTATGTGAGTTGGTAGCTCAGAGCTATTAAAAAACGCCTTAGCAAACTTGGCTGTATTGCTAACATAAATTTTTTTTTGGCTTTCTAGCTCACTTATTTTGCCTACATTTTGGTTTAGAGCTTTTTCCATATTAGAAATAGCAGTTTTTATCGTCTCTATGCTTGTGGTTTTTGCTAATTCTTGTCTAGTTTTGTCAAGATCAGATGAAAAACTCTGCTTTAAGCTCTCACACATTGGAGCCAAAACAAAAGCAAGAAAATACAAAATCACAGCAAAAGCTGCTACAAAATATAAGGTTTTATTCTTGCCTACAAAATAATCATCTAGTTTTTGTAACTGTTCTTGCATATCTATTTTCATTTTATAAATCCTACCGTGATGTTGCTTTCAAACAAAGCACTATTTGTGTTTTGCACAGAAATTCGTTCAGTAGTTACCCTAAACTTACTTGATTTATCTATTTTTTCTATCAAAGCTGTGATTTTATTATCATCATCGCTTATTATGTGTATATTTGCTTCGTTGTTTTTAAAGTTTATATGCGTAGTTTTTACCTTTACATCGCTGATTAAAGCACTAATATCACTTAAAAACTCAGCCTTTGATCTATAATTAAACTTCTTATCTTGGCTTTCATCTAAAAGTTTTTTGCTAGTTGCTATGCTAGCTTCTAGTTCATTAATTTGCTTTTTTTGGTTATCTACTTGTTCTTTTTTGCTTTTATAATCAGGCTCAAGGATAGATAGTTCTTTTTTTATGTCTTGTAATTTTGACTCTTCAAAATGATTTATACCAAAATAATAAAGCGCCGAACCAAGCTCATAAATAGGAGCAATAAGCCCTAATACACAAGCGATAGCCACCACAGCCAAAAACTGACCCCCATCACGCTTTAAAAAAGCCGGTGGACGAGAAAATGCTGTGAAGTTTAAGCTATCATCTAAAATATATTTAGCATAATAATACCTTATAGTATTCATGCAGCTTGCATCAAGGTCGCCTGCTTCAAATTTTTTATTAAAGTCAAAATCTATGGTTTCTATAGATAGTTTTTGATTTATTAGATTTGCTAGACCTGGAATTGCGCCTATGCTAGAGCCTATAAAAACCTTGCTTATACCAGCATTTGCTAGGCTTGCTGTGCTATTAAATACATCTGAGATGTAAAACGCCATATCATCAAGCACGCTAAAAAACGCACCATTTACACCTTCATTTTTAAGCGAGTTTAAAAAGTCTTTTAGTTCTATATTAGCACCGGTATTATTTTTGTATTGTTCGCAAAGATTAGTTAGACTATACCTGCCAAAACCACGAGTAAAGCCAAACCCGCCCTTGTTATAAAGTGCCAAAAAAGCATCATCATTATCTAAAAATAAAAAGCAGTGTGTTTCATTAGCATTTAAAACCCTAGCTTCATAAAGCCCTTCAAACAAAAATGGATCAGGGATGATTTTATCAATATATTTTAGTTCTGAGACAACATCTTGCAAGCCTTGGCTCAAAACTTCATAATTTAGCGCATAGCTCTCATAACTATTTTCGCCTACAATGCGTGATTTTACGATATATTCTATCTCATCATTTAAGCCTAGATTTTTTCTAGTTTGAACTACTATATCATTTTGTAGCTCTTCACCATTTAGCATGCTTTGAACACGAGTATTTTGTATATCTTTTAGCTTTATACTAACGATTTTAGTAGCATCTTTATTTACTTTTTGTAAAGATAATACTTTTAAGCTATTTTCTTCAAAGCAGTAGGCCAAAGATTTTGCTACATCTATACTTACAATACTAGTAGTGCCAGCATTTTTGTTAAACAAGCCAGATAAATCCACTACATTCCCTTCATATAAGAATTTATTTACTAAGAATTTATTTACAAACTTAAAAAAATGTGATTTTACTACTTTTAAGCTATTTAGTCAAGGGTTAATCAATAAATTTGATTAACTTTTTTTCATCTTTTAGCCAGTTTTTCTCCACTACTACTTCAAGGCCTAAATACACCTTTTGCCCACTTAGTGCTGAGATTAGCTTTCTAGCACGAATTCCTATATTTTTAAGTGCTGAGATAAAAATACCCTTGTGGCTAGCATTATCTGTAATGATGAGAGCTTCTATTCGCAGCATATCGCCTTCGCTTACATTTTTTACTCTAACTTCTGCGCTATAAGGCAGCTCCTCACTCACACACTCAAATATCGCTTCTAAAATAAATTCTCTATAAATATCCTTTGCCATAGCATCACTTAGATTTTCGCTATCATAGTAGTGTGGGGCTTCGGGTAAGATTTTTGAAATCTCGCTTAAAAGCTCTCTTTTAAAAACTGCTTTTTTGGTGCTAACTGGCACTATTGCGCTAAAATGCTCGCTATATTTAGCATACTCTCTAAGCTTGGCAAATAGCTGTTCTTTTTTTGCTAAGTCAATTTTAGTAATTGCTACTACATGCGGCAAAGAGCTATTCATCTCTAAAAACTTCTCATACACGCTAGTATCATCAAAAACACTAGCGCAAAACAAAATAGCATCACTGCCCTGGGAGGCTAAAAGCGCACGCTCATTTAGAATTTTATTCATAGCTTTTTGGCTATCATTTAGTCCTGGAGTATCAGTAAAAATTAGCTGATTGTCCCCATCCATCACTATAGCTTTTAAAAGTCTTCTAGTAGCATTTTGCTTGTGAGATACCATAGCGATTTTGGTATTTAGTAGGTAGTTTATAAGGCTTGATTTTCCAGCGTTTGTGCGGCCTAAAACTGCGATAAATCCAGATTTTGGCATTTTACATCTCATGAAGTAGCTTGCCAGCAGCGTTGTAGCGAATGGTAGCATCTTTTTGGAGCAAAACAGCGATTTTTTGCTTGATTTCTCTTACCATTTGCTCAAAATCCCTTTGCCCTACGCTTTCTTTGCTATCTAGCACTACTATTATTTGACCCTTTTTTTCACTAACCTTGACATCATAAAGTAGTGGTTCATAAATAAGTAAAATATCTTCTTTTATTGTTTTTGTGATGTCTTGAGGTACTACTTCTATAGCCTGGCCAGCTAGCAAAAACGCACAAAACAAAGAGCTAAAAAAGAGCTTTTTTAACATAAATTTTCCTTGATATTTATAAAAAACACGCAATTTTATTTCAATACGCCTTAAAAAGCACTAAAATCAAGCAATTTTAAGCTTATTTAGTTATTATTCGCTCTCTTAAACTAAGATAAAAAAGGACAAAAAATGAGCTATGATGAACTAGAACTAGAAGCGCTAATTCAAGAAAATCTTGAAAACTGCAAGGATTTTGACAATCTTGATGATGAGGAACTCTACACACTTGTAGAGAGTGTGCGTGAGTACACAGATGGCGATATAGAAGAAGCCTACGAACAGCTAAATCAATACTCGCCGATATCTCGCAAGCGTCTAGCTGATATTTATCCAGATATTTTCTTAAACAAATGAAAAAGCTTTTTTTAGTATTTTTTGCTTGTTTTAGCCTACTTTTTGGCAAAGAGCTTTCTTTTACGCAAATTGGCAATGGAGAGGCTTTCGTGCTAATCTCACCTAATCAAAAAGCCAAAAAGCTAGTAATAGCAGGTAAAGAGCGAAGCTGGATAAATCATCCTAGCAAGGCTGGGTATAAGTTTGCCATTATCTCAGCCAAATACGCTAGCAGTGGCGAAATAATAGTAAATAACGGCGATGAGAAGCTGGTTTTTAGCATAAAAACTCTGCCTTATAAAAAAGAGCGAATCACAGTAAATCAAAGTCGTGTAACCCCACCAAAAAGCGTCCAAAAGCGCATAAAAAAAGAACGAGATGAAGCGAACAAAATTTATGCTACTTTTACCCCAGAGCTTTTTGTCTCAAAGCCTTTTGAAGTGCCACTAAATAGCAAAATAACAAGCCCTTATGGCGGTGCTAGAATGTTTAATGGTAGCTTAAAAAGCTTTCATAGCGGCACAGATTTTAGAGCTGCTGTGGGCGTGAAAATCCCAGCTAGCAACGATGGTATCGTGCGCATCGCAAAAGACCGCTACTACGCAGGCGGCAGCGTGATTATAGACCACGGCTCTGGCATCTATACGCAGTATTATCATCTAAGTCGCGTGGATGTCAAAGTAGGCGATAGAGTAAGCCAAGGGCAAATCGTAGGACTTAGCGGAGCTACTGGCAGAGTAAGTGGCCCGCACTTGCATTTTGGAGTATTTGCTGGTGGAACACAGGTAAATCCTATGAGCTTTATTAAGGAATTTAACGAAAAACTTTTTTGAATATTAAACTCTAGGAATTCTAGAATTCCTAGAGTTTAATTTTAAAAATTTTATTAGGAATTCTAGAATTCCTAGATTAAAAAAACAGCAAAAACTAGAATTCCCAGAGTAATTTCAAAATTAAAAACCTAGGAATTCTAAAATTGTTAAACTAGAATTCCTAAAACTAGAATTCCTAAGACTAAATTTGGAATTCCTAAGATTAAAACTAGAATTTCTAGCAATAAAATATCCCCTAACCCCTAAAAGAATATAGGAATTCTAGAATTCCTAGAAAGCTTACGTATAAAATCTAGAATTCCTGGAGTAATTTCAAAATAAAAACTAGAATTCCTAGAGTTTAGTTATAAAAATTTTATTAGTAAATCTAGAATTCCTATATTAAAAAATAGTAAAAAACTAGAATTCCTAAGATAAAAAATACCCCTAACCCCAAAAGAATATAGGAATTCTAAAATTCCCAGAAGTATTTATCTAATTTTTTTTATACTTTTTTTGCCAAGTTTAAAGATTGCTGAGCCCTTGCCTTGGCTTAAAATATCAGCGTCAAAAATCTCATCAGCCACGCTTTTTGCCCAGTTTATATCAAAATTTTTGCCGTGTTCGTTAGCACTGGTGCTATACGCCCAGCCACCCTCAAAGCTAGCTAAAAACTTAGCATGCCTAGCATCTTTTACACAGCGCAGACAAAGCCCGTTTGGATAGATAAAGCTCGTTTTTTTAGCCCTACGCACAAGGGCTTTGTGCGCCTTTGGCACCCTAGCAAAGCCCTTTAAAACGCATAAACTAGCCACCGTTATCACACAAGGCTTGTCCTTAGCTCTGCCTTTTAGCACATTAAGTTTTGCTTTATCTTGGCTTAAAAGCCCTGCTGTAGTGTCGCTCTGGGCTAGATATATCATTTTAGAAAGTATTCTATTTGCGTTACTACTCGCACTCTTTTTTTGTCTTCTAAGCCACCGCTAGCATTTTCTATGCTAAAAACTCCTTGGCTAGCATTTTTTATTTTGCCAACCTGGCTATTTGAGTCCTTGGCAAACTTAACTGCTACTTCTCTTGCATTTTTGGTAGCTTCTTCTATCATCGCAGGCTTGATTTCATTAAGGGCAGTAAACTCATAGTTTATTTTATTGTCAAAATCTTGCTGTATCGCAATGCCAGAGCTAATAAGAGTCTGGCTGTCTTTAAAAGCTGCTTGAAGCTCTTTTATCTTGCTTGTTCGCACTAGCGTCGTAGCCGTGGCAATGAAGGTGTAGCTAATGCGACTTTTATCACTATACATATCTAAACTTGTATCAGTAATAGAGGCTGGAAGCACGCTAAAATCATCACTGCTTAGCCCATGAGCCAGCAAAAACTCGGTGATTACAGCATTTTTTGTGTTAATTTCGCTTTGTAAAGCGGCTAGTTCGTTGCTGCCAAGCGAGTAGCTCATACGCCAAATAGCAAGGTTTGCATCCACCTCACACTGGGCCAGTCCACGCACTAGCACGCTAGCTTTTGGCTGCGTGGCTACGATAGCACTAACACCCAAAACAATAGAAGCTATAACAATCGCAATGCTAAGAAAAAAATAATTTTTTACCATTTTGTTTTCCTTAAAAATTCGGCATTTTTTACATTAGTGTTTATTATATAAAAGATAACCGCAAAACTAAGCAAACTGTCTTTTGAGTGCTTAAATTATCATAATTTATCCATAAAAGACAAGCCTTAGCCCAAATATTCTTGTAGGCTTTTTACCTCTTTTGCGCTCTCAATGCTAGCAATAGCATTTGCTGAAATCATAGCCGTGCGCATATTTGTAAAATAAGGCACACCAGCTTTTAGCACCGCTTGGCGGATAGCAGCAGCGTCGCCTTGCTTGCTTTTATGACCGCTAGTGTTTATTGCTAGGGCGATTTCGCCGTTTCTTATGCTATCTTCTATATTTGGGCGACCCTCGCTGATTTTAAAGACCATTTGCGCCTTAACTCCCCTGCTTTCAAAATGGCGGAAAGTCCCACCAGTAGCTAGTATCTCAAAGCCTAGCTCGCTAAATTTCTTTGCCAAAACCGCACCTTGTTCTTTATCGTGATCAGCTAGGCTGATAAATACCTTACCAGAGCTTGGCAGAGCGTTTTTAGCAGCTTCTTGGCTTTTTACAAAGCTTGCTTCAAAAGAGTTGCTAATCCCCATAACCTCACCGGTGCTTTTCATCTCAGGGCTTAATAGCACATCAGCACCTGGCATTTTGTTAAATGGAAATACACTTTCTTTTACGCAAATATGGCTTTTTGTATTTGCTTTGTAAATGCCGTTTTGTTCGGTTACCACACCAAATTTATCGTAGAATTTAAGAGCCTCTAACAAATCGCCTTGATACATCACGCGTGTTGCGACTTTTGCTAGTGGCATACCAGTAGCCTTGCTGACAAAAGGCACGGTGCGGCTAGCCCTTGGATTTACTTCTATTATATATAGCTCGTTTTCATATATCGCCCACTGGATATTCATTAGCCCCACCACGCCAAGGCTTAGTGCGATATCTTTGGTAGCACGCTCCACTTTTTCTATCATTTCAGGGCTTAGCGAGAGTGGTGGCAAGATACTTGCGCTATCACCTGAGTGGATTCCAGCCTCTTCTATGTGTTCCATAATTGCGCCTATATATACATTTTTGCTATCACTTATAGCGTCCACATCAAGTTCAGTTGCGTCTTGTAAAAACTTATCAAGCAGCACCGGCGAGCTACCACTTACCTTTACAGCCTCGCTCATGTAAGCTTCTAGCTCGCTTTGGTTTGCTACTATTCTCATAGCCCTGCCGCCAAGCACATAGCTAGGGCGCACTAGCACTGGATAGCCGATTTTCTCAGCCTTAGAAATAGCCTCAGCCTCGCTTGTAGCTGTGTCGTTTTTAGGCTGTTTTATGCCAAGCTTACTTATAAACTCGCTAAATTTCTTTCTATCTTCTGCGATGTCTATTATGCGAGCACTGGTGCCTATGATTTTTGCGCCTACCATGCTTAGTTTTTTAGAGTATTTTAGTGGAGTTTGACCGCCAAAGTGTACTATCACGCCATCTGGTTTTTCGTGTTCTATTAGCGTGCGCAAATGCTCAAAAGAAATCGGCTCAAAGTATAGCTTATCGCTAGTATCATAGTCTGTGCTTACAGTTTCTGGGTTGCAGTTATACATTATGCTCTGGACACCCATATCTTTTAGCGCAAAACTAGCATGAACACAACAATAATCAAACTCTATGCCCTGCCCTATGCGGTTTGGGCCACCACCGATTATTAGCACTTTTTTGCGCTCAAATTGTGGCAAAAGAGCTTTTTCTAGGCTCTGAAATTCTTTGATGCCTTGGCTATTATCCACAGCATTATCCACGCCTACACTGCTGTATAGATACGGCGTGAGCGCAGGAAACTCACCAGCACAAGTATCTACCTCGTGATACTGCGCTACTATGCCAAGGCGAGTTCTAGCGTAGAATATATCATTTTCGCTAAGCCCAAGATCATCATTTTTATTTATAAAATACGCTATCATTTTATCGCTAAAGCCCATGATTTTTGCTTTGCGAAGTAACTCTGCGTCATTTAAAATATCCATATTTAGATTTTTTTCAAAATCTACAATCTCTTTAATCTCATTTAAAAACCAAGGATCAATATGACAAAGGCTACAAACCTCATCTATGCCCATCCCAGCTCTAAAAGCCTGCGCTACATAGAGAATTCTTTTTTCATGCCCATTTCTAAGCCCAACGCTTAGTTCTTCATCGCTTAAACTTAGCTCATTAAAGCCATAATAGTCTTTCTCTAAGCTACAAAGTGCTTTTTGAACGCTTTCTTTAAAGGTTGCACCTATTGCCATTACCTCACCCACGCTTTTCATCGCTGTGCCAAGATATGGATTTGCCCCAGGGAATTTCTCAAAAGTAAATCTAGGAATTTTAGTAACAATATAATCAATCACCGGCTCAAAGCTAGCTGGAGTGCCTGTGATATCGTTTTTTATCTCATCTAGGCTGTAACCTACTGCTAGCATGGTAGCTACTTTTGCGATAGGATAGCCAGTAGCCTTGCTAGCCAGAGCAGAGCTGCGGCTAACGCGTGGATTCATCTCTATTACAGTCATGCGGCCTGTTTTTGGGTTTATTGCAAACTGCACATTAGACCCACCAGTATCCACGCCTATTTCTCTTAAAATAGCAAAAGAAGCATCACGCATTCTTTGGTATTCTTTATCAGTTAGTGTTAGGGCTGGGGCAACTGTGATACTATCTCCTGTATGAATTCCCATAGGATCAAAGTTTTCTATAGAACAGACAATGATGCAGTTATCTTTGTGATCTCTGATAACCTCCATTTCATATTCTTTCCAGCCTAGCAAGCTCTCTTCAATGAGAATTTCATTTATAGGACTTGCTTCTATTCCAATCTCAGCTAGACTTCTAAACTCGTCCATATTATACGCTACGCCGCTACCTGCACCACCAAGAGTGTAGCTAGCCCTGATTATAAGTGGAAAGCCTATTTCATCAGCTGCTCCAAGGGCTTCTTCAAGGCTATGAGCGTAGGCTGATTTTGGCAGATCCATACCGATTTTTTGCATAGCTTTTTTAAACTCTACTCTATCCTCGCCTTTTTTGATGGCTTCTGGATTTGCACCGATAAACTTCACATCGCCCAAAAGCCCTTTTTCGTATAATTCCATAGCAACATTAAGTGCTACTTGTCCGCCCATAGTAGGTAAAATAGCATCCACTCGCTCTTTTTTTATAATGCGAGAAATAGCATCAGCAGTAATAGGCTCTATATAAGTAGCATCAGCAAAGTCTGGGTCAGTCATGATTGTAGCTGGGTTTGAGTTTATAAGAACTACTCTATATCCTAGTTCTTTTAGCGTTTTAGCAGCCTGCGTACCACTATAATCAAACTCGCAAGCCTGACCGATTACAATAGGTCCTGAGCCTATTAACAAAATGCTTTTTATATCTTTTCTTTTTGCCATTTTTTATCCTTTTGTGATTACATAAAGATACGATGGGACTTTGACATCCGCCGCCGGTTCTACCACTGCTGTTATGTAAATAGTCTCGTCTATTAGCTCAACTACCTTGCCCACTGCAATTCCTCCAAAAAATATCCCATCTAATCCACTAGTATAAACCTCATCGCCTACTTGTGGTGTTAGCCATTTTGCTATATATTTTACTTCTATATTTTTTCCATTACCCTTAGCGATTCCTGGGATTTTTTCCTCGCCGATATAGACTGCGAACATGCTCTTTTGGTCGTTTTGTAATACAGCCAAAGGGCGGTCATTTTGATTTATTACAATTCCAGCTGTTTTTCCATCACTTAAAAGTCCATAGATTTTATTGCTATCAAATTCCTTAAAATCTAGCCAAATCTTGCTATGGTCGCCAATTTGTGCGTAGCTCAGGGCTCGCACTTTTCTAGATTCTGGCACAAAGCTTGAGTTAATATCCCTCATAACCTGGGAGAGTTCATAGCTAAAAGCTTCGCTAAGTGCGGCTTTTTCTTGTAGCTTTTCATTTTGCTCTTTTAGTTCTTTTATAAGCCTAACTTGAGCAAAATGCTCATCAAAGCTATCTTTAACAAAACTAGCAATAGAATAAATCTGCCCAACTACAAGATTTGTAGCATCTATAAAATATTTTTTTAAACTATCGCTAGCATAAAATGAAATTAAAACAATATATCCAATTACTAAAAAAAACTTTAACTTACTCTTCATTTGTTAGTGTTTGTAAAAGTACAATCTCTTCTAGTGCCTTGCCTGTGCCCTTTGCTACTGCTAGTAGTGGTTCGTCTGCTACATATACTGGTAGTTTTACAGCATCTGAGATGTATTTATCTAGCCCACGGATGAGTGCTCCACCACCAGTTAGCACTACGCCGCTTTTAAATATATCGCCAACGATATCAGGTGTCATACGCTCAAGGACAAATTTTAACGCATCTACTATTTCTTTTAATGGCTCTTCCATAGCCTCTCTTGCATCCTCGCTAGTTAGTTCTATGCTACTTAGTAGGCGTGTGATTTGATCGCGACCTTTTACATTCATAGTTAGTTCTTTTGGTAGCTGGACTGCACAACCAATTTTTATTTTTATATCCTCTCCTGTGCGCTCGCCGATTACTAGATTGTGTTTTTCACGCACATAGTTTACTATTGTTTCATTTATCTTATCACCAGCTACACGGATTGATTTTGAGATTACTAGACCGCCTAGGCTAACTACGCCTATTTCAGTAGTTCCTCCACCGATGTCTACTACAAGGCTGCCTTGTGGCTCCATTACTGGCAGATTTGCGCCTATTGCTGCTGCCATAGGCTCTTCTATCAAAAACACCTCTCTAGCACCAGCTGAGAGAGCACTTTCTCTAACAGCCTTTCTTTCAACCTGAGTTAAGCCATAAGGCACTGAGATGATGATTCTAGGACGCAAAAAGCTTTTGCGGCGGTGAGTTTTTTCTATAAAATATCTTATCATTTTCTCAGTCATATCAAAATCAGCTATCACGCCATCTCTCATAGGGCGGATTGCCTCTATGCCACTGTGAGTTTTGCCAACCATTTCTTTTGCTTCTCTACCCACAGCTAGGATTTTTTGCTGACCGTATTTGCCACGCTCTACTGCTACTACGCTAGGTTCATTTATTACTATACCTTTATCTTTTACTAGCACCAAGGTATTTGCAGTTCCAAGGTCTATTGCCATGTCACTAGAAAACAGCCCCACCAAACTATCTAAAAACATTTTTTCTCCTTGAATTTTGTTAATTATATAGGGAATTCTAGAATTCCTACTAGAATTCCTAAAAGTTTTTTTTGACCTTTATTAGCATTTATAGGGAATTCTAGAATTCCTAACAGTTTATTTGACCTTTATTAGCAAAGGTTCAGCCTTTTTATCCACTACATCTTTTGAGATGTGAACCTCATATCCATTAAGCTCAGGCAAATCAAACATTATATCAGTCATCATCTCTTCCATAATCGAGCGAAGTCCACGAGCTCCGGTTTTGCGCTTGATAGCTAGATTTGCTACCTCACGCACAGCCTCATCATCAAACATCAGCTTCGCTCCATCCATAGCAAAGAGCTTTTCATATTGACGAAGTAGAGCATTTTTTGGCTCGGTTAGGATACGCACCATATCATCAGTAGTGATTTCATTTAGCGTAGTTATGCTATGAAGCCTGCCGATTAGCTCAGGGATAAGTCCAAAATGAACCAAATCATCAGGTTCTACAAGCGAAATAGCATTTTGCCTTTCTTTTTTTCCACGGCGATTTTGGTTAAATCCAAGGACATTTTTGCCTACTCTGCGTTCAATTATTTCATTTAGCCCATCAAAAGCCCCACCACAAACAAACAAAATATTTGTAGTATCAATTTGTACAAACTCTTGATTTGGGTGCTTTCTGCCACCATTTGGCGGGATATTTACGCTGCTGCCTTCTATGATTTTAAGCAAGGCTTGCTGCACGCCCTCTCCACTTACATCACGAGTGATAGAGCGGTTTTCGCCCATTCTAGCAATTTTATCTATTTCATCAACAAAAACTATGCCTTGTTCGGCTTTTTTGATATCGCAGCCTGCTGCTTGATAAAGCTTGGTTAGTATGTTTTCTACATCTTCGCCTACATATCCAGCCTCAGTTAAACTTGTAGCATCGCAGATTGCAATAGGCACATGTAAAAATCTAGCCAAAGTCTGCGCCATTAGCGTTTTTCCAGAACCAGTTGGGCCTATTAGCAGTATATTTGACTTTGCTAGTTCGGTATCATCATCGCTTTGTTTAAAAATTCTTTTATAGTGATTATACACGCCCACGCTAAAGACTTTTTTAGCTCTTTCTTGCCCGATTACATAGTTATCAAGCACGGCTTTTAGCCCCTTTGGTGTGATAGTATCAAAAGCTACGCAATCTTCGCTAGTTTCTACTTTTTTCTCATCGCCATGAAAGGCGCTAAAAGCAGCATTTGCGCAGTATTCGCAGATAAAGGCACTATCATCATTATTTGTAAGCAATTTTCTTTCGCTACTTTCAAAATTCCCACAAAAACTACATTTTCTCATTGTTTTCCTTTATGCATAGGAATTCCCCTAGTAGTATTTAGTATAAACTCAGCCATTTTTCTTACTTGCTCGCAGTCATGATTTGTTAGCTGTGCTGCGATTTCTTTTATATCATGGGCTTTTTGTAGCTTGCGAAATGCGCTGTGAATCTCATCGATTACTTCTTTATTAAATCTACGCCTTAGCCCCACTACATTTAGTCCACGGATATAGGCTCTATTTCCCTCAGCTAGGCAAAAAGGCACTATATCTTGACTCACGCCACTAGCACCTGCTATCATGCAGCCCTCGCCTATACGCACGAACTGATGAATAGGCGTAAGCCCACCAACAACGGTAAAATCGCCTATTTCTACATGCCCAGCCAAAGTTGCGTTATTTGCAAAAATTATATTATTCCCCACTTTACAGTCATGGGCTATATGGCAATACGCCATTATAAAGGCATTATCGCCAATTTTCGTGCTACCATCGCAGTGTTCGTTTTTAAAAGTGCCTGAGTTAATAGTAGCAAACTCTCTTATAACAGAGTTTTTGCCGATTATCACGCTCTCAGCCCCACTTGGTTTGTGCCCTATATCCTGACAGCCTTCGCCTATTATAGCGTAGCTATAGATTTTGGAGTTTTCGCCGATTTTGGTATTTCCTACAAGCTTTGCGCCTGATTTTACCACGCAGTTATCACCTAGCTCAACACCAGAGCCCACATAAGCAAAAGGTTCTATAACTACGCCAGAGCCTAGCTTTGCGCCCTTTTCTACTATTGCTTTATCGCTTATCATTATTTATCCACCAGCATCGCACTTAGTTTGCTTTCACAGCATAGTTTGCCATCTACATAAGCCTTTGCGCTCATCACCCACATAGAACCACGGTGCTTTAGCACTTCTATTTCATAGTCTAAGCGATCTCCTGGACGAACCGGAGAGCGAAACTTTGTCTCATCAATGCTAGTAAAATATACAACTTTAGTGCTTATATCCATGCCCTCATCGCTTTTAAAAGCTAGCACGCCACCAGCTTGCGCAAGACCTTCAATAATCATCACGCCTGGATATATGGGATGCCCTGGAAAATGCCCCTGAAAAATCTGTTCGCCTATGGTGATATTTTTGTAAGCCTTAATACTCTTGCCAGCGTCAATTTCAGTTACTCTATCAATGAGCAAAAAAGGAAATCTATGTGGCAAAATTTCTTGAATTTGCATAACATCTAGCATTATTTGTCCTTAAAAAATCTATAAAAAAATCTCGCAATTCTAGCTAAATCAATGTTAAAATATGCTTATTTAAAAAGTTTTTTAGCAATTTTACTAGTTTAGCAATTTTGCTAGAAAATATATTTCTTAAAATAAACTTACATTTTTGAGCTAATTTTAATTTTTATTAGTAGAAAATGATGTAATGCCAACAAAGCTTGATGCGCTTTTTGCCAAAGAAACAAAATTCTAGAATTCCCCAGCACAGCATTTTTAAAGATATTTGCCTTGCTTGGAATTTTTTATATATTAGCTGAGGGCACAGGGGTATTTTGATAAAAATGCTTAGCATTTTATAAAACATAGTATCTAAATCATTGTTATTTTTAGATTATTTAGATACTATATAATCAATCACCGGCTCAAAGCTAGATCAAGTATTTTTTAAAATTTTTAATGAATTTAAAAAAATAGGATAGAATTGCACTTTTTAAAAACACAAAAAGGATGTAAAAATGCGCACAAACTGGTGTAAAGAGCGAGAAAATCATGCTACACCCACACAACTATACTACGCAAAGCAAGGTATAATCACACCTGAGATGGAATTTGTCGCTAGAACTGAACTACTTGAGCCTGAGTTTATTAGACAGCAAGTCGCAGAGGGCAAAATCATCATCCCAGCAAACATAAACCACACAAACTTGGTGCCTATGGGCATAGGCAGAAGCCTAAAAACCAAAATCAACGCAAACATAGGATCTAGCGCACTTACAAGCGGTCTTGAAGAAGAGATAGAAAAGCTTAATGTCTGCTTAAAGTACGGTGCTGATACTGTTATGGATCTAAGCACCGGTGGAGATTTAGACCAAATCCGCCAAGGTATCATAAAAGCAAGTTCTGTGCCTATCGGCACCGTGCCTATGTATCAAATAATCCACGATATCGGCGATATGGAAAATCTCACCTTAGAAATCATGCTTGATTGCCTAGAAAAGCAAGCAAAACAAGGCGTGAGCTACTTTACAATACATGCTGGAATGCTTTTAGAGTTCATGCCTTATGTGGGCAAGCGCAAAATGGGAATAGTAAGCCGTGGTGGCTCTCTCATGGCTGCGTGGATGATGAAGCATCATAAACAAAATCCCTTTTACGAAGCCTTTGATAAAATCTGCGATATCTGCGCAAAATACGATGTCGCACTCAGCCTTGGTGATAGTCTTCGCCCAGGCTGCCTAGCTGATGCTAGCGATGAGGCGCAACTTGCCGAGCTTGCAGAGCTTGGTCGCCTTGGTAGAAGAGCAAGAGAGAAAAATGTCCAAGTAATGATAGAAGGTCCAGGTCACATACCTTTTGATCAAATTGAGTTTAACATGAAAGAAGAACAGCGTCTTTGCGATGATGCGCCTTTTTATATTTTGGGGCCTTTGCCAACTGATATCGGTGCAGGATACGATCATATAACAAGCGCGATAGGTGCAACAATGGCAGCATATCATGGTGCTAGCATGCTTTGCTATGTAACGCCAAAAGAGCATTTAGGTCTGCCAAACGCAGCAGATGTAAGAGACGGTATAATCGCTCACAAAATCGCCGCTCACAGCGCAGATGTGGCTCTAAAACGCCCAGGTGCTATTGAGAGAGATCACAAAATGAGCGATGCTAGGTGGAATTTTAGATGGAACGAGCAGTTTGAGCTAGCACTTGACCCTGATAAAGCCCGCGAGCTTCACGATGAGAGCTTGCCAGAAGAAGGCTTTAAAGAAGCTAAGTTTTGCTCAATGTGTGGGCCAAAATTTTGCGCGTATAAAATCAGCCAAGAAGTAGCTAACCAACGGATTGCGGAGCAAAAAAACACCTGCGAGAGCTACCCGCAAGAATAATAGCGCATTTTTAGAATTATAAAGCTAATTTTTGAGAATTCTAGAATTCTAGAATTCTCATATATCTTTAATTAGCTTTTTATATATGATATAAAAATTATTATTAAAAACTTTAATAAAAATTATCAAAATTTTAGTCAAAGATTTATCAAATTCAGCTAAGATTTTAAAAATTTTTAAAAGGCAAAAAAAAATGAACGAAGAAATCTTAAATAAACTTAAAGGCATTATTTATCCGGGCTTTAAAAAAAGCATAGTAGATTTTGGCTTTGTAAAAGCTACCCAGCCAAAGGTTGTTGTACAAATCCCTAGCGCAAAGCCTGAAATAAAAAATGAGCTTGAAAAAGCGATATCTGCCCTTGGCTTAGAGTGCGAAATACTCACACCAGTACCACAGCAAGCTAGCAGTCCACAAAACAAAAACATAGCCCCACAGATAAAAAACTTCATTATGATTTCAAGCGGCAAAGGTGGCGTTGGCAAAAGCACAACCACGCTAAATCTAGCTCTTAGCATGGCAAAAATGGGCAAAAAAGTAGGAATTCTAGATGCTGATATTTACGGCCCAAATATCCCTAGAATGCTAGGCTGTGAAAATGAGCGTGCCTACGCTGTGGGCGATAAATTAAAGCCTATTACCAGCCACGGACTTGAAATGATGAGTATGGGTGTGTTAATTGAGCCTGGACAAAGTCTAATTTGGCGTGGGGCAATGATAATGAAAGCTATCACGCAGCTTCTAAATGAAGTGGCTTGGGGGAGTTTAGATGCTTTATTTTTGGATATGCCTCCTGGCACAGGCGATGCGCAGCTGACCTTGGCTCAAAGCGTGCCAGTTAGCCTTGGTGTGTGCGTTACCACACCTCAAAGCGTAGCGCTTGATGATTGCAGCAGAGCCCTTGATATGTTTAATAAACTTGGCATTAAGCTAGGTGGCGTGGTTGAGAATATGAGTGGCTTTATCTGCCCTGATTGTGGTAAAAAATATGATATTTTCGGCGGTGGAGAGGCAACTGAAAAATTAGCGCAAAAATATAGCACAAACATAATCGCTAAGGTGCCAATTGAGCCTAGCATTAGGCAGGGAGGCGATTTGGGCAAGCCAGTTGCTTTCTATGAACCAAATAGCAACGCTGCCAAAGCCTATGATAAAGCAGCGGCTGTCCTTTGGGACGAACTAGAAAAGCTAAAAAGCGCAGGTGGTGCTAGCAATTCTAGCATACAACCTCACTAAAAGCAATTCTAGAATTTTACTAAAAATTTATCTAGGAATTCTAGAATTCCCTAGGTAAAAATACTAAAAAAATAAGAACAGCCATGAGTTTAAACGAACTAAAAATAAACCAAAGCGCAAAAATCATGCGTATCACAGCTGGCGATGAGCTTAGAGATAGACTTTTTAGCCTTGGTCTTAGCGAGGGCAAAAAACTGCTAAAAATCAACTCAACACTAGGCAAAAACACCGTAGCCATCGAGCTAGAACGCACCTGTGTGATACTTCGCAGCAACGAAGCTGAGCATATTTTTGTAGAACTAAACTAAAATTTTTTGAAAAATATTACAAAATTTTCTTAAAATTTAACCAAAAATTTATTTTTTTTATTTAAAAAAAATAAATTTTATGCTATAATCAAGCCCGAATTTTAAAAAAGGAGATACAATGTTTGGCAATTCAAAAGAACTAGAAGTTCTTAAACAACAACTTGCAAACGCTCAAGAGCTAATCGCTCAAAAAGACAATCACATTAACGAGCTTGAAAAAAAGCTTGAAAAGGTTCAATTCGAGTTCGCTCAATTCCAGGAAAAATGCTTTATCGAGGCAATTGAAAGCATGAACAAAGGCGTAGTAGACTGCGTAAAAGAGATCCAAAGCGACATCGAAGGCAACCTAGATGTAAACCAACTAAGCGCACACATAGTAGCTGAAAATATCGCTCACATCCGTGAACTAGACGAGGTTAGCCACAACCTAGCTGATTCTCTAACTCACATTAGCCAAAGCGCAAACCGCAGCCGTGCTACAGCTGAGAACCTAAATAAAAGCGTAGATGAGATTTCAAATGTTATCAACCTAATTAAAGATATCTCAGATCAAACAAACTTGCTAGCACTTAACGCAGCTATCGAAGCAGCAAGAGCTGGTGAGCATGGTCGTGGATTTGCCGTTGTTGCTGACGAGGTTAGAAATCTAGCTGAGAGAACTCAAAAAGCAACTAGCGAAGTTGAGATGAACATCAATCTTCTAAAACAAAACTCTGGCGAGATGTTTAGCCAAAGTGAAGAAGTAGAGCAAATCAGCAATCAAAGTAGCGAACATATCAGCGAATTTACACGAAAATTCGCAGCTCTAACTGAGCAATCACATAATATCCAAAAATCAAGCACTTTCATCGCAAATAGCATTTTCTTTAACCTAGTTAAGCTTGACCACATTGCCTTTAAAGTAAATGGATACAATAGAGTATTTAATAGAACTGGCGAGACTCTAGCTGATCACACTTCTTGTCGTATGGGTAAATGGTATACTGGCAAAGGCAAAGAGACTTTTGGCAAACTGCCTGAGTTTACTAAGCTTGAAGCACCTCACAAAGCAGTTCATGATAAAATCAATTCTGCTATTTCTCTGGCTAAAAAATGTGATGATTTCGAGTGCCAAAACAACAAACCTCAAATCATCGAGAGCCTTATAGCAGCTGAGGCAGCATCACTACAACTATTTGATACCTTTAAAGAGCTTTCTTGCAATGCAAAAAGAAACCTTGAAGCTCTACTAGAAAAAGAAGGTCAATCAAACTAAAATCTTAATCTAGGGAATTCTAGAATTCCCTAGATGTCTAGAATTCCCTAGAAAAAGTTTTTAGGAAATTCTAGAATTCTCTACTTCAAAAAACAATCAAAAATCACTTAAATTTTTTAAATTCAGCATAAATATAAATTAAACTAATTTTGTCTTGTTAAGCTTAGAATTATCTAAATAAGATTATAATCTCGATCACTCAATGTTCTAAGGAGGAAAAAATGGACAGACGAGAATTTATAAAAAGTTCAGCAGTAGCAGCAGCGTGTGGCGCAGCTGGTATAGCAAGCCCAGCAAGTGCAGCAAAAAACGCTGAGGCTGGCTGGCGCTGGGATAAAGCAGTTTGCCGCTTTTGCGGTACAGGTTGTGGTATTATGGTTGCCACAAAAGATGGTAAAATCGTAGCTTCAAAAGGCGATCCATTAGCTCCGGTTAACCGTGGACTAAACTGCATAAAAGGATATTTTAACGCAAAAATCATGTACGGCGAAGACCGCATTACAAAACCACTTCTTAGAGTAAATGCTAAAGGCGAGTTTGATAAAAAAGGTAAATTCCAAGAAGTTAGCTGGCAAAGAGCCTTTGACGAGATGGAAAAACAACTTCGCAAAACTTATAAAGAACTAGGGCCAACTGGCATAGGTGTATTTGGTAGTGGTCAATACACTATCCAAGAGGGCTACGCAGCTGTTAAGCTAATAAAAGGTGGCTTTCGCTCAAACAATATAGACCCTAACGCTCGCCACTGTATGGCATCAGCGGTTGTTGGCTTTATGCAAACCTTTGGAATAGATGAGCCATCAGGCTGCTATGATGATATAGAGCTAACTGATACTATCGTAACTTGGGGTGCGAACATGGCTGAAATGCACCCAATTCTATGGTCACGCGTAAGCGATGCTAAGCTAAACAATCCAGATCGTGTAAAAGTAGTAAACCTATCTACTTACTCAAATAGAACTTCAAACATAGCAGACTTTGAGATCATTTTCCGCCCTCAAACTGACTTGCTTATCTGGAACTACATAGCACACGAGATTCTTTATAATAAACCAGAGGCTATGGATGAAGAGTTTGTCAAAAATCACTGCACCTTCACAACTGGCCCAGTAGATATCGGCTATGGTATGAGAAACAATCCAAATCACCCAAAATTTGCTGATAGCGAAAAAGACACAGTAGCAAAAGAGCTAAAAACTATAATCAGCAAGGCTGAGGCTGTAACTTTAGGCTTTAAAGGTGTAAAAGAAGGTGATGTAATGGAAAATAAAAACGCCAGCAAACCTGATGCTCACTGGCAAATCGGCTTTAAGGACTTCAAAAAAGGTCTAGAGCCTTACACACTTGATTTTGTCGCACCTATCGTCAAAGGCGATGATAATGAGGACCTAGGCGAGTTTAAGAAAAAACTTCAAGCCCTAGCTGATCTTTACCTAGAAAAAGCACGCAAAGTTGTAAGCTTTTGGACTATGGGCTTTAACCAACACCAAAGAGGTACTTGGGTAAACGAACAAGCCTACATGGTTCACTTCTTGCTTGGCAAACAAAGCATGCCAGGAAATGGCGCATTTTCTCTAACAGGTCAACCATCAGCCTGTGGAACTGCAAGAGAGGTAGGAACATTCTCTCACCGTCTTCCAGCTGACATGGTAGTAGCAAATCCAAAACACAGAGAAGCAACTGAGAAAATCTGGCGCATGCCAAATGGCACTCTAAATCCAGTCCCAGGTGCTCCATATGTAAAAATCATGCGTGATCTTGAAGATGGCAAGATAAAATGGATCTGGGTTCAAGTAAATAACCCTTGGCACAACACAGCAAATGCAAATCACTGGCTAAAAGCAGCCCGTGAAATGGATAACTTCATCGTAGTAAGCGATCCATATCCAGGCATCAGCGCAAAAGTAGCTGATCTAATCCTACCAACTGCGATGATATACGAAAAATGGGGTGCTTATGGTAATGCTGAGCGTAGAACTCAACACTGGCGTCAACAAGTGCTTCCAGTAGGTGAGGCTATGAGTGATACTTGGCAAATGATGGAGTTTAGCAAACGCTTTAAACTAAAAGACTTTTATGGCGAGCTAAAAGTAAATGATAAAGTTACTTTGCCTAATGTGCTTGACAAGATTGGTGAGTTTGGCTACACACCAGAAACTAGCCTATATGATGTGCTTTATGCCACACCAGCTGCGAAAAAATTCGCTCCAAAAGATCCTATCATGGAAAACTATGATAACACAGAAGTATTTGGCGATAAAAGAAATGTAAAAGGCGGTGATGGTAAAGTATTTAAAGGCTGTGGATTCTTTGTTCAAAAATCACTTTGGGAAGAATACCGTGAGTTTGGTGTAGGACACGGTCACGACCTAGCTGACTTTGATACTTATCACAAAGTCCGTGGTCTAAGATGGCCAGTGGTTAATGGCAAAGAGACATTGTGGAGATTTAACAAACAATACGATGTTTATGCTAGAAAAGAAGAAGGACCAGGTAATTTCGCATTCTATGGCAATAAAAATGCAGCACTGCCATTTGGCGATCTAAATAAAGCTGGCGATGGTGAGAAAGTAAGCCTAAAAAATAGAGGTAAAATCTTCTTCCGTCCTTATATGGAACCAGCAGAACAACCAAGCAAAGAATATCCTTTCTGGCTATGTACTGGACGCGTGCTAGAGCACTGGCATTCAGGCACTATGACTATGCGTGTACCTGAGCTATATCGTGCGGTACCTGAGGCGCTTTGCTACATGCACCCAGATGATGCAAAAAAAATGGGCTTTGAGCAAAACCAAGAAGTATGGATAGAAAGCCGCCGTGGTAAAGTAAAAACAAAAGTAGACTTTAGAGGTAGAAATAAACCACCTGTTGGTCTTGTTTATGTGCCTTGGTTTGATGAAAATGTATATATCAACAAGGTTTGTTTGGATGCTACTTGTCCACTATCAAAAGAAACTGACTACAAAAAATGTGCGGTGAAAATCTATAAAGCATAAGGGCAAAAAATGCAAAGAAGAGAAGCTTTTAAAACCGGTTTTTCGCTCCTTGCTCTAGTAGCAGGTGGCGTGGCTGTAGGCACTCAATATGCTAGTGCTACGCAGCTACCACGCCTGCGCCCACCTGGGGCATTGAGCGAAGATGCATTTCTTACAAAATGCATTCGCTGTGGACTGTGCGTAAGTGCCTGTCCCTTTGATACCTTGCGTTTAGCCCAGTTTAGAGATAATGGCGTAGGTATAGGCACTCCGTTTTTTGAGCCACGCAAAATTCCTTGCTATATGTGTACTGATATACCATGTACCGAGGCCTGTCCTACTGATGCTTTGGATAAAAAGGCTCTTAGCGAACAAGGCAGCTATGATATAAATAAAGCCCGAATGGGTATAGCTGTGGTTGATGAGCTAAACTGCGTTGCTTATCTTGGTGTTCAGTGCGATGCTTGTTACCGTGCTTGTCCTTTAATAGACAAGGCTATAGTAATAGACGCAAGGCACAATGATCGCACTGGCAAGCACGCAATGCTACTGCCAAAAGTAGATCCTGCCTATTGTACAGGTTGTGGTAAATGCGAGCATGCTTGTATCACCAAAAAAGCAGCCATTACAGTAGTGCCAAGAGAGCTTGTCGTTGGTGAGCTAAATGATAACTATGTAGTAGGCTGGCAAGAAGGTGGCGATGCTAAGCTAAAAGATGCCGATACAAACATAAAAATGGATCTTAAAAAAAGCATAAAAGCACTAGATAAAGGAGTCGAGCTATGATGAAGTTTACTTTTGTTCGTCACCTTGTTCAAATAGGAATTCTAGTTTTGTTTGTGCTAGGAAATCTTGGAATATTCAAGTTCCTAGAAGGCAATCTTAGTGGCTCAAAACTACTTGGAGTTTTACACTTAAACGACCCTTTTGCAGCACTTCAGTTATTTTTGGCTGGACTTGCGCTTAGCACTACAGCTGTAATAGGTGCTATTATCGTGCTAGTATTTTACGCACTCATTGCGCCTAGGGCTTTTTGTGGTTGGGTTTGTCCAGTAAATATAGTAACTGATTTGGCAAACTACATCCGTACAAAAATAGGTATAACAAAAAATCTAGCAAGCTTTAGCCCAAAAGCACGCTATTATTTGTTAGTTTTAAGCCTTGTGCTAAGTGCGATTTTTCACATCGCAGCCTTTGAGAGTGTAAGCTATATTGGTGCTTTAACTCGCTCTGTAGTTTATCTTGGCGGTAGCTTTTTTGCGATTTTTGTAGCGATTTTGCTAGTAGATATTTTTGTTCAAAAACGCTTTATTTGTGGGCATTTGTGTCCGCTTGGAGCTTTTTGGGCTGTGGCTAGTAAGTTCTCGCTAATTCGCATAAAATATAGCCTAGATAAATGTAAAAAGTGTAATGAGTGCCTTAGGGTTTGCCCTGAGACAAGTACGCTTAATATGGTAGGCAAAAGCGATGGTCTAGTAAGTAGTGAGTGTATAAGCTGTGGGCGATGCGTCGAGATTTGTAATGACGATGCGCTAAACTTTACTATCTTAAATTTTGGAGATAAAAAATGAAAAAAATTGCTTTAATAGCCGCTAGTTTAGCTCTGCTAGCAAGTTGCGGTATAGCAAAAACTATTGATGATGCGAAATTTGGTCTTCGTGGTGATCTAAACAACGATGATGTGAAAAGTAGAAATATTGAGTGGAAGCAAGCAGCAGCTGGCGAGAGCAAGCTAATTGAGCGTAGCTTTGAGAACGCTCCACCGATGATTTCACATGATATTAGTGATTTTGGCGAGATTACAAAAGACAATAACGCTTGTCTTAGCTGTCACTTGCCAGATGTAGCAGCAGCACTAAATGCTACTCCAGTGCCAAAAACTCACCTTATAAAAATGGAAAACCAAAAAGACCTTGGCGGCGCACTAAGCCAAGAGCGTTTTAACTGTACTCAGTGCCACGCTCCACAAGCTGATGCAAAACCACTTGTGAAAAATAATTTCAAGGCTGATTTTAGAACTGCTGATGGCAAGAAAAAATCAAACTTGATAGATATTTTAAATCAAGGTGCTAACTAAAAATGAATAGGCGAGAGTTTTTGGGCAAGTTTTTGCCTAAGCAAAACTCAAACTTAGGGAATTCTAGAGTTTCTAAGCCAGAAAGCTTTGATAGCGAGAATTCCCCAACAGAGGCACAAAAACTACAAATAAACACCACTACTTGCCTAGCATGGAATGATGTAGTTTGTAGTAGTTGCGCTGATGTATGTCATGCTAGGGCGATAGAGTTTTTAGGACTTTTTCGCCCAGTTATAAATGAAAAATGTGATAATTGCAATGAGTGCATAAGCTCATGTTTTAAAGGAGCGATAAATGTTTGTTAAAAAATTTCTAGCTGCTAGTATTTTTGCTGCTGTTTGCCTAGGCGATATGAGCTTTAAAATGCCAGCAAATATAACCGCACTAAAAGCTAGCAATAATGGTATCTTTGTAGGGCTTGATGATGGCGAGCTTGGAGTGTTTAAAAATGAGCAGTTTAGCGCTCTAACAACTCTGCCAAAAATCTCAAATCACTTTGGCAAAGACCAAAGCTCAAAAATATATCAAATAAGCGAGCTAAATGGGCAAATAGCTGCTATTAGCGAAGCTGATGAACTAGGAAAAAATGTAATTTTAATCATAAATGCTAAAACAAAAATCATACCATCGCCGGTTGCTATGCTAAAGCAAGTGCTATTTTTGGATGAAAATACCCTGCTTTTAATCGGCCCAAACTGCGAAATAAACTACTATGATATAAAAAGTGAAAAAATCACACACACAAGTAAATTTACAATCTCAGGCTTTGAAAAAGCTGTATTCAGCACCGACCGAAAAAGCCTATTGCTAGCTTGCGAGGGCGGAATAGTCTTTTACTACGACCTAGGCGCAAAAAAACTAAGCAAAGAAGAAGCTTTACACAAAGACCGCATTTATGATATAGCCGTGTATGAAAACCGCTTGCTAACAGGTACGCCAGAGCGAAAAGCACGCTATTTTGATGGGGCAAAAGAAACTTGGTATGATACGAGATTTCCAGTATATAAAGTGGCTTTAAATAGCGATATAGGCGCATTTAGCAAAGAAAAAAGCATAGTTATAATTGACAAAAACGGCAAAGAAATAAAAGAAATTCCCTACACAGGCACACTTTTAACTGATTTAGAATTCCTACCAAATGGCGAGCTAGTAGGAGCTGGATATGATAATAATCTATACTTCTGGGAGGCAAAATGAATCTCTCAAGCCTTGTAATCACGCTACAATCAAACACTGATATAGCAAGCATTAGCGAGCAAATTAGCAAATACGCTAGCATAGAAGTAAGCCAGGGCGATAAAATCGTAGCTGTAATAGAAAGCGATGACACTGACGGACAAATAAAAGCATATCGCGCCTTAGAGCGCATAGATGGCATAGCGAATGTAGCAATGATATATAGCTATGAAGACCCAGCCGATGTAGATGCCCTTGGTACTAGAAGCATGGATGAGATAATGGACAAACTAGAAAAAACCCCGACTGAAAAGATCAAATACAGCGGGCATGTAAATGTCTAGAATTCCCTAGGGAATTCTAGAATTCCTTAATCAAATCTAGAATTCCCAAGCCTAGAATTCTTAAATAAAATCTAGAATTCCTAAGCAAAATATTTTCTAGGAATTCTAGATTTTGCTTAAAATCTGCTATAATTTTATCTTTTAAAGGATGAGTTTTGGATACTTGGAACAACATTTATAGCAGTTTTGACCCACTTGCTTTTAGTATTTTTGGCTTCAATGTTTATTGGTATAGCCTTTGCTATATCACAGCTTTGCTTTTGGCTTTAATTTTGGCAAAGTATTTTGTAAAACTATACAAAATTCCTATTGCTGAAAAAATGCTAGATAATTATTTTATCTGGGCAGAACTAGGCGTGATACTTGGTGCGCGCCTTGGCTATATCATCATTTACGATACAAACACAGTCTTTTATCTAAGCGCTCCTTGGCAGATTTTTAATCCTTACGCAAACGGCGAGTTTGTAGGCATCCGTGGCATGAGCTATCATGGTGCGGTGCTTGGCTTTATTATTGCTACCTTTCTTTTTTGTCGCAGACATAAACAGGATTTGTGGCTATATTTAGACCTTTGTGCGCTTAGCATTCCGCTTGCGTATTTTTTTGGGCGAATTGGCAATTTTTTAAACCAAGAGCTCTTTGGCAGAGAAACAGACTTGGTAAGCACGCCGTGGGCGATAATCGTGGATGGTATCCCAAGGCATCCTAGCCAGCTTTATGAGGGAGTTTTAGAGGGTTTTGGAGTGTTTTTTGCCCTGCTAATTGCCAAAAGATTTCAAAAAGCAAATGGCGAGCTAATTGCGCTATATGCTATATTCTACACACTAGCACGCTTTATTTGCGAGTTTTATAGGCAGCCTGATGCGCAGCTTGGTTTTTTGATTTTTGGACTTTCTATGGGACAGCTGCTCTCACTTCTTATGTTTGGGGCTGGAATTTTGCTTTTATTTTACTTAAAAAGCTCAAAAAATGTAAAAAAATGTAAAAATTTTGTAAATAACAACAAAAAAAGCCAAAATTTTAAGTAACTTTTAGTTAGCAAATTATACAATAACAAGACTTTAATCAGAAAGGATGCCTTATGGTAAACACTACTATCGAGGGATATCTAGGCAAAAGAGCAGATTGTAAAAAATCTCGCCTTCCTGCCAAGCTAGACCTAATCCAAAGTGGAACTGGCCTATTTCTAGGTCTTTTTATGTGGGCGCACATGCTATTTGTGGCGACTATTTTGTTAGGCAAAGATGCCTTTAACACTGTGGTTCATATCATGGAGCTACGCTTTTTAAGCTCATCTCCTTATATGACTTACGCAACTACTGTAGTAGCTTGTGGTGTGCTTATTATTTTCTTTGTGCACGCAGCTCTTGGTATGCGCAAGATGCCTATTAACTGGCGTCAGTGGAGACTATACCGCGGACATGCAACTCGCATGAATCACGGCGATACTAGTCTATGGTGGATTCAGGCATGTACTGGATTTATTATGTTCTTCTTGGGCTCAGCTCACCTTATTATTATCGCTACTAGCGATGGTCTTTCAGCTGATATGAGCTCTCAGCGTGTATTTACTCACCTTATGTGGCTATTTTATCTAGTGCTACTATTTAGCGTAGAGCTACACGGTGGTATCGGTCTATACAGACTATGTATGAAATGGGGCTGGTTCGATGGTGCAAATCCAAAAGAAACTCGTGCTAAACTTAAAAAAGCAAAATGGGTTATTAGCGTATTTTTCTTAGTTCTTGGACTTCTTAGCCTTGCAGCTTTCTTAAAAATCGGCTATTACAACTTTAACAATATAGATGGCAACTCTTGGCAAACATCAGCTTACACTATGGAGGCTAAATAATGAAAGTTCTTTATTATGATTCACTAATTATCGGTGGAGGCTTGGCTGGACTTCGTGCAGCAGTCGCTGCTAGCGACAAAGGTCTTAGCACTGTAGTTCTTAGCCTTTGTCCTGTTAAACGCTCACACTCAGCAGCCGCACAAGGCGGTATGCAAGCAAGTCTGGGCAACTCAAAAATGAGCGAGGGCGACAACGAAGATCTACACTTTGCAGATACTGTAAAAGGTAGCGACTGGGGCTGTGATCAACAAGTAGCAAGAATGTTTGTTCAAACAGCACCAAAAGCTATCCGTGAACTTGCTAGCTGGGGCGTGCCTTGGACGAGAATTACAAAAGGCGACCGCCAAGCAGTAATCAACGCAGAAAAAACAACAATCACAGAAAAAGAAGAAGTTCATGGTCTAATTCACAGCCGTGACTTTGGTGGAACAAAAAAATGGCGTACTTGCTTTACAGCTGATGCTACTGGACATACAATGCTATTTGGCGTGGCAAACGAAGCTTTAAAACGCAATGTAGAAATCCACGATAGAAAAGAAGCAATCGCTCTAATCCACGAAAATGGTCGCTGCTATGGTGCTGTGGTGCGTGATCTAATCACTGGCGAGCTAGCAGCATATGTGGCAAAAGGCACACTAATCGCAACTGGTGGTTATGGTAGAGTTTATAAACACACTACAAACGCTGTTATTTGCGAGGGTACAGGTGCTGCGATAGCACTTGAGACTGGCCTAGCTAAGCTAGGAAATATGGAAGCGGTTCAGTTTCACCCAACTCCAATCGTGCCAAGTGGTATCCTACTAACTGAGGGGTGCCGTGGTGATGGTGGTATACTTAGAGATGTAGATGGATACCGCTTTATGCCTGATTATGAGCCTGAGAAAAAAGAGCTTGCTAGCCGTGATGTTGTAAGTCGTCGTATGATGGAGCACATCCGCAAAGGCAAAGGCGTAAAAAGTGCTTATGGCGAGCATGTTTGGCTAGATATTAGCATTTTGGGTCGTGCTCATATAGAAAAAAACCTTCGTGATGTTCAAGAAATCTGTATGATATTTAATGGTATCGATCCTGCTGATGAGGGTCCAAAAGGCTGGGCGCCAGTTCTGCCAATGCAACACTACTCAATGGGTGGAATCCGCACTAAGCCAACAGGCGAGAGCCCTACTCTATCAGGTCTTTTTGCAGCTGGTGAGGCTGCGTGCTGGGATATGCACGGCTTTAACCGCCTTGGTGGAAACTCAGTAGCTGAGACTGTAGTAGCTGGTATGATTATCGGTAACTACTTTGCTGATTACTGCAAAGCAGCACAAGTTGATATCAAAACAGAAACTATAGAAAAATTCATCACAAAAGAGCAAGACTACCTGCAAAGCCTACTTGATAAAGATGGCAAATACAATGTATTTGAAATCAAAAACAAAATGAAAGAAATCATGTGGGAGCATGTAGCTATCTTTAGAACTGGTGAGGGTCTAAAAAAAGCAGTTGATGAGCTTGAAGAGTTATACAAAGAAAGCACAAATGTCAAGCTAGAAAACAAAGAGTTATATGGAAACCCTGAGCTAGAAGAGGCTTACCGTGTACCAAAAATGCTAAAACTAGCCCTTTGTATAGCATGGGGTGCGTATCTACGTACAGAAAGCCGTGGTGCTCACTACCGTGAAGACTATCCAAAACGCGATGATCTAAACTGGTGTAAACGCACACTAACTAGCTGGCAAGAGGGCGCTACTAAGCCAACAGTAGAATACGAAGAGCTAGATATAATGAAAATGGAGATGCCACCGGCATTCCGTGGATATGGCGCAAAAGGAAATATCATAGAGCATCCAAACTCTGCTATCCGCCAAGCGCAAGTTGATGAGATCCGCTCTAAAATGGAAGCTGAGGGCAAGCCACGCCACGAAATCCAAGAGGCACTAATGCACTATGATCTTCAACCAGAATACAAAGCACTAAATGAAAGAGCAGGTAAAGGCTATGAGTAGAAAAATCAAAATTCGCGCATTTAAATATAATCCGCAAAGCAAAATCAGCAAACCACATTTTGCTGAGTATGAGATAGAAGAAACTGATGGTATGACACTTTTTATCGCATTAAATGTGATAAGAGAAAAGCTTGATCCAGGTCTTAGCTTTGATTTTGTGTGTCGTGCTGGTATCTGCGGAAGCTGTGGTATGGTAGTAAATGGCAAACCTCAGCTTGCTTGCCGCACGCTTACAAAAGACTATCCAAGCGGTGTAATCGAGCTTATGCCTTTGCCAGTATTTAAGCTAATCAAAGATCTAAGCGTAAATACTGGTGAGTGGATGAACAACATGAGCAAAAGAGTTGAGAGCTGGATACACACAAGCGAGAAAACTGATATCTCTAAAATAGAGAAAAAGGTTAGCCCTGAGGCTGCGCAAGAGACCTTTGAGCTTGATCGCTGCATCGAGTGTGGTATCTGCGTAGCTAGCTGTGGTACTGCTATCATGAGACCTGATTTTGTCGGTGCTGTGGGGCTAAACCGCGTGGCACGCTTTAAGGTAGATGAGCTTGATGAGAGAAGCGATGCTGATTTCTACGAGCTTGTGGGCGATGATGATGGTGTCTTTGGCTGTATGACACTGCTAGGATGTGAGGATAACTGTCCTAAGCACCTACCACTTCAAAGCAAAATCGCTTATATGCGCCGCAAACTAGCTACTGTAAAAGACTGATTTTAGCTCTGCTTAGCAGGCTTTTAGAATTCTAGAATTTCCTGTCATCCTCGGGCTTGACCCGAGGATCTCTATATGGAATTTTAGAATTCCCTTTATCTTACATTTTATTTTTACCTTTTTATTTATAGAAATTCTAGATTTTTACTTAGCGATTACTAGCTAGGGAATTTTAGAATTCCCTGTCATCCCCCAGCCCCTTTGGGGGATCTCTATATGGAATTCTAGAATTCTTAAATGATATAAACGAAAAAAGCCCCCAGGAATTCTAGATTTATGCTAGGAATTCTAGAATTTTAGTTTAGCATTTTATAGTTAGGGAATTCTAGAATTCTAGCTTGGCGGGATGTTTTCTAGCAAAGATTCTTTTACTTCTTTTGTTACTTCAAACTCGCTGTTTGCTAGTTCTCGCAGTTTAAAGGCACTTTCTATTATAGCGTATAGCTCGGGCTTGGTTGTGCGCCACCTTTGTAATGTCCTAGTCGTTATGCGAAGTATTCTCGCTTTGTCTTGCATTGTATATTTCATAAGTTTAGCTTAACCATTTTGCATTTAAACTAAAATTTGGAAATAAAGTCGTAAATTTAGTTTAAATTTAGAAAAAATGTCGTATTATTATGCTTAACATTTTAAAAAAGGAAAAAAAATGAAAAAATTACTTTTTATTATGTTATCATGCAAAGTATTTGCAAGCTGTACTTGTGAATGTGTGGATGGTGAAGTAAGGGCTATGTGTAGCAGCTCTTTAGATACCCCACCTATTTGTCCACCTAGAATTTGTCCTTTAGATAGCCCATCTATTAAACCTATAAAAACACCAAGCTTACCACCTATTGGGACTAAACATTGCAAACAAGCTAGAGTTTATAATCAACAAAATATGGAATATGAATGGCAAGAAATTTGTGAATAACAAAATATCGAATTACAAAAATTTACAAGATAAATTTATAAATAAATATATAAAGACTCAATAATGGAAGAAAAATTAAACGATTACCAGAAAAGTGTACTCTCAAACGGTGAAACTTTAAGAGCAAAATTACTTATCTATTTACAAAAAGAAAAAGCTGTAGAGTGCTATGCTAAAACAGTTGAAAAATGCTTTTTACAAGGCAATAGAGAAAACTTTGCAAAAGCAAGTGATTGGTCTTGGTGGGGCTTTTTCTACTCTTGGATTTTTTTGTTATATAGAAAAGGCGAAGATACTGGCTCTTTGGGCTATTATTTGTATATGTCTTGGGTTATTTACAATGTTTTTAAGCCAAAATGAAAGCCCTGAAAATGCAAGCCCTGTAATAGGTATAATATTTATAATTGCTATTTGGATTAGTTGCCATTTGGGCAAATACTCTAAATTTTATATTCTTAAAACTTTTGTAAATACTTTAAAAGAAAGCAATGGAGATGATGCTTTGCTTGCTAGTAAAGGTGGTATAAATAAAATTGGACTAGTATTAGGAATACTTGCAACACCTCTTGTAATCATTCAAGCTATTTTTTTAATTTCAATTATATATACCAGGAATTATTTATGGTGTATTGGCACCAAGGATAGGATAATGTCGCACATAATTATTTGGATAATCGCTCTTATATTATTAGTGCCAACCTATTGAACTTCAATTCTGATTGCAATTGTTCTTAGCGTGGTGATAAATAAAACTTCATCATCTGGTTTTAGCGGTGGTTCTATGGAATATCAAATGAATCAAGCATATCTAGCTTTTTGTAAAGCAGAATATGGCGAGACTTTTTATTCTTGGCAATACAATGTTTAAATTAATAAAAATCATTGAATATGTACTTTTTGAAAGGTTATTAAATGGCAAGCCAAATACTATGGCGAATTTAAATGAGTACAAAAGACTAGCTCTTTTAGAAAAAGCCTTTAAAATCGTATATACTTATCACAAAGCCAAAGGCTTAGATAGTGGCGAAACTATCGATTTTTATTTTTTGGATAGTATAATTTAATAAAACAAAAAACATAAATTTCTTTTATGGAATTCTAGATTAACTCATCTAGAATTCCCTATAAAATCTATAAGGAATTCTAGAAATCCCTAAATTTTTCACAATTTTCAGCTATAATTCTGCCAAAATATCACAAAAAACAAAAAGGCACAAAATGTCATCACTCACAAACGCTCGCATAACCCTACGCTCAAAATTACAAAGTATAATCGAGACCAAGGCGTGGAATTACGCCATCATCTCAGTTATTCTTTTTAACTCCGTCTTGCTAGGACTAAACACCAGCACGGAGATAAAAGCTAGTTTTGGCGGACTTTTAAACGCTCTTGATATGCTCTGCCTTGTGATTTTTACCATAGAACTTGCCCTGCGTCTATTTTGCTACCGCCTAGCATTTTTCACAAATAGCGATAAATGGTGGAATATCTTTGATTTTTTAATAGTCGCAATTAGCTTTGTAGCTATTGAATATTCAGTCCTTCGCACACTTAGGACACTTAGGATTTTGCGCCTCATCTCATCAGTGCCAGCTATGCGCGTGGTGGTCGATGCAGTGCTAAAAACAATCCCCGCAATGCTTAGTATTTCAGCCTTGCTTAGCATTTTTTACTATGTTTATGGCGTGCTTTGTGTGGAGTTTTTTGCAGAGAAATTCCCTGAGTGGTTTGGCACACTGCCAAGGGCGTTATATACGCTATTTCAGATAATGACGCTTGAGAGCTGGAGCATGGGGATTGTGCGACCTGTGATGGAGGTCTATCCATATGCGTGGATAGTTTTTGTAAGCTATATCGTCCTTGTGGGCATGATAGCGCTAAATCTCATCGTAGGTGTCATCGTAAATAGCCTAAATGAAATTACTCAAAGCAAAAACGCAAATAATAATCTCTAGAATTCCCTAGATTTTTTAGTTTTCTTGGGGGTGCGGGGGTTTTCTTTTTTAGGGAATTCTAAAATTTTAGAATTTTAGAGAATTTTAGAATTTTAGGGAATTCTGGGAATTCTAGAATTCTAAAGCTTCGTAAATCTAGAATTCCCTAGATTTTTTAGTTTTCTTGGGGGTGTGGGGGTTTTCTTTTTAGAGAATTCTAGAATTCTAGGGAATTTAAGAATTCTAGGGAATTCTAGAATTCTAAAGCTTTGTAAATCTAGAATTCCCTAGCCTTTGTATTCTACTAGCTTAGCACCTAGGCGGCTGTAGTTATAGATGCCACCCTCAATATCGCTTACATTGCTAAATCCTGCGTTTTTTAGCACTTCCATTGCTAGCTTTGTTCGCCTGCCTGAGTGGCACATAAGTACGATTTTGTCGTCTTTGCCAAAGAGTTTTTTTACCTCATGGACGAAAAGCGGATTAACCGCACCACTTGCCATCAAAAATGTGATTAGATGACTGCCCTCTAGCACGCCAGTTTCATACCACTCGCTAGGCAAGCGGATGTCTATGACGCACTCATTTGGTATAGATTTGTTTGCTGTGTTATAGCTCATATTCGTGCTCCTTAGTTGGAAATTTACCGCTACGCACATCATCTGCGTAGTTTGCCACCGCTTGTTTTACAAGCTGGGCTCCGTCCATATATCGCCTTACAAACTTTGGCTTAAAATCAGTAAAAAAGCCTAGCATATCGCTCCATACTAACACCTGTCCGTCCGTGCTAGCACCTGCGCCGATGCTGATTACTGGGATATTTGCGCTACTAGCAATCTTAGCAGCGATATGGCTTAGCGTGCCTTCTATTAGTAGCATAGCAGCTCCTGCATCTTCGAGCACCTTTGCATCACTTAGCGCAGTGCTTTCATCACGGCACACCACAAAGCCACCTTCTCGCACGCTATGCTGCGGCTTTAGCCCTATGTGAGCGACCACTGCGATACCTGCGCTTTTTAGCAGTTTTATTGTGGGGGCAAGCTCTGCTCCACCTTCGATTTTTATGGCATCGCAGAGTGTTTGCTGACAGACTTTGGCGCAGTTTTTCACTGCTAGCTCTAGCGTAGCACAGCTAGCAAAGGGCATATCCACTACCATATAAGCGTGCTTTAAGCCCCTTTTTACCGCTTTTGCGTGGTAAATCATCTCATCAACGCTGATATCAATCGTGCTGTCTTTTCCGCCAAAGCTCATATTTAGTGAGTCGCCAACTAGCACTATATCAGCGCTCTCATCAAAAAGCCTAGCAAAAAGTGCGTCGTAGGCTGTAATCATAACGATTTTTTGCCCCTGCGCTTTCATTTTGTAAAGCTCATTTATGTTTATTTTTTTCATAAAGCATCCTTTTAAATGGCGTTAAGTATAGCATTTAATGATAAATTTTGCTTACTTTTGTTAGAATTGCGCAAAATTTTTTTGATGAGGCAGATATGGGGCTTTTAAAAGAGCTTGAGACAAAGTATGATTTTGATGTAGTTGATGATTTTATGACGCATTTTGGCGTGATGAGTATGAGTCTTGAGCCGCTTATCGTAGGGCTAAGCAAACCTGAGGCCTTTGAGAACAGCGTGGGCGAGATTTTGCGGATATTTCGCAATCTTCATAGCGCATCAAAGTTTCTAGGACTTGAGCCTGTGGCGAAGTTCATGGGGCTGTGTCTAAATCTCTGCGAGGGGCTAAACGAGGCCAAAAGCTCTGGCTGCGTAGCTAGCGATGAGCTAGTTGACTGGCTATTACTAGCAGCTGATCAAATAGAAAGCTACCGCCGAAATATCGACAATGACGAAGTTTACTTTACTATCATCAATCCAAAACTAATCAAAATGCCACTAGAGCTAATAAAACAAAACTAGGGAATTCTAGAATTCCCTAGTTTTGTAAAACTCTCAAATCATTTGTGAAAGAGCGGCTATGAACTTAGAGCTTTTGTGGATTTATATTCTTTCTGTGATAGTCTTTATCATCACGCCTGGGCCTGTTACTGCTTTGATTTTAAAAAACACCAGTAGCGGCGGCTTTAAAAAGGCCTTTTGGACCATACTTGGCACCGATTTTGGCTCGCTTATTTTAATATCCTTTGCCCTGCTTGGCATTTTAGGCATTTTTAATATTTCAAATGATTTTTTTACGATTTTTTCATTTTGTGGGGCGGTTTTTATATTTTTTCTTGGGCTTCGTGGGCTAGTGGCTGATATAGGCAAAAACAGCGCAAATATCGCACCAAAAGCCAAAGGAGCCTTTAGCGCAGGCTTTATCCTAACAGTATCAAATCCAAAAGAAATCATTTTTATAATGACTTTTTTACCTCAATTTACACAGATTTTGCCAGATTTACACGCTAGCTTGGCTTTGCTTGTAGCACTTTGGGTTGGGCTTGATATTTTCGTGCTTTGCGCATTTAGCTTCGGGGCTTCAAAGATAAAGGCTTTAGAGAACTACTCACGCTACATTAGCCTTTTAAGCGATGTTATTTTGATGTTTGTGGGTATTTTGGGAGTGGCTTTTTACTGGGGAGATTTTTGGGCTATTGTGTTTTGAGATTTTTTTTCTAGGAATTCTAGATTTTGCTAGGTTTTTGTTTTTAAAAATCTAGAATTCCTAAGGATTTTTTCTAGGAATTTTAGATTTTACTAGTACCCCTAAATGCTTTTGCAAAGCGTATAAAGAACCTTGAAACCAAAGCTCTAGAATTACTCTAAAATCTAGGGAATTCTAGAATTCCCTAGTGCCTAAAAGCGTAAAATTGCTTAATCACGCCTTATTTAATCACGCCACAAGCTGCTCTAGCACCGCCGCCGCCAAGTACTTTTGGATTGTCGCTGTGATTGTCACCACCTACATGGATCATAAGAGAGTGCTCTTTAATCTCGCTTAGTTCTTTGATTTTTGGAGCTAGAACCGGAGTTGTAGCTGTGCCATCTGGGGCTACTGCAAGAGCTGGTAGATCGCCAAAGTGACCATTGTCATCCCATGGAGCTGAGTGGCTGCCAGTATTTTTTGGGTCAAAGTGACCACCAGCTTTCATGCCAAGACCTTTATCGTTCATACCACAATCAGGATTTGCATGGATGTGAAAGCCGTGAATACCAGGCGTAAGACCTTTTAGATTTGGGTAAAATGCTACGCCATAAGCAGTTTTTACAGCTACAACCTCGCCGATTGCAGTGTTGCCTTTTTCACTTAAAAGCTCAACAGGGATGCTGATATGCTCGCCTGCTTTTGGATCGAAGATTACCTTATTTTCAGCGCTTAGACCTACTACTGCGCTAGCTGCGATAGCTGCTGTTACAAATAACTTTTTCATTTATTCCTCCTTTGAAAATATAAAGGTATTTTAATGACTATAAACTAAAAAATCAATAAATTTTGTTAAAAAAAAGTGAAAATCTAGTAGTAATTTTGGCTTATAGAATTCTAGAATTCCCTAGGGAATTCTAGAGCTTAAAATAAAGAATCTTCGCTTTTGTGTCCGCAGATTTCATAGCCTTTTATGCTTAGCACCCTGCCCTTTGCGGTGCGTGCGATATAGCCACTACTTAGCAAAAAGGGCTCAAGCACATCCTCAATCGCCCTCTCATCCTCACTAAGTGCTGCTGCGATAGTGCCAAGACCAAGTGGCTTTGAACTAGCCATGAGCAAACGCAAATAGCGCATATCCATATCATCTAAGCCCAGCTCACTAACCCCAAGTCGCTCTAGGGCGTCCTTTGCCCGCTCTAGCGTGATGATATTCTCAGCATTTACCTCAGCAAAGTCTCTAATGCGCTTTAAAAGCCTTAAAGCGATACGAGGCGTGCCACGACTACGCTTAGCAGCCTCTAGGGCTGCTGCGCTCTGGCACTCTTTGCCTAGCTTGCTAGCAGCTTGCTTGATGATAGTAGCTAGCTCATCTGGGGTGTAAAACTCCAAGCGAAAGTTTAGCCCAAATCTATCTCTAAGTGGCGCAGAGACATTGCCAGCGCGCGTGGTCGCCCCTACCAAAGTAAATGGCGCGATATCTACCTTGATAGTCTGCGCAGCAGGTCCTGAGCCTATTATGATGTCTAAACGAAAGTCCTCCATAGCTGAGTATAAAATCTCTTCAATCGCAGGACTAAGGCGGTGAATCTCGTCAATAAAAAGCACATCGCCGCTTTCTAAGTTTGTTAAAATCGCAGCCAAATCGCCACTTTTTTCTATCATCGGCGCGGCTGAGACCTTGATATTTGCGCCCATTTCTTTGGCGATTATATGCGCAAGCGTGGTTTTTCCAAGCCCTGGAGGACCATAAAAAAGCGTGTGATCAAGTGCCTCACCACGCATTTTAGCAGCTTCTATGCTAACAGCAAGGTTGCTTTTTATTTTTTCTTGCCCGATATACGAGTTAAAGTCTAGTGGGCGAAGCCCGCTTTGTTCGCTCTCATCAAGCTCTAAGCGTTCAATTTCAACGATTCTATCCATTTTTATACTTTGTGAGTTTTATAGGGTAGCGGTTTTGTTTTCTTTTTCATTTTTTCGCTTCATCACTCTTAAAATAGAGTAAAAAACAAAAGCAAGAGCCACAGGTCCTATCCAAAGCGCTAAATAACTAGTCATCACTCGCTCCATCAGCAATAAAAAATATAAACAAAGCACAAAGTAAAATTGCGCTACCTAAAACTATAAACTCGTGGAATTCTAGACTTTTATAATTTATAAAAGTATAAGAAAGTGCTCCAAACAAGCCTATAAAAGAATAATTTAAAACTATTTTATAAAGTTCACTTTTTTTCATTTTTAAATCTTTGTAAAATTATAGCACAAAAAAGTCTTATATTTGTTCTAAAAGTGCCTTGCAGGCTTTGTAAATGTCGCTAAAAGTTAGCTCAAAATCGCCCGTGTACCATGGGTCTGCTACATCAGCGCTGCTACCTACAAAACCCATCATTTTAGCTATTTTACCCTGTGGATCTCCACCAAAAATACGCTCTAAATTGCGCTTGTTTGCGCTATCCATAACCACAAAGATATCCCAGTTTTCATACTCGTTTTTAGTCACTTGCCTAGCGTGGCGTGGAAAAAACTCTATATTATGCGCTTTTAGCTCTTTTTTCGTGCCGTGGTGAGTATCGCGTCCTAGCTCTTCTGTGCTAGTGCCAGCTGAGGCGATTATAAGGTCATCTCGCCTTGCTTTTTTAGCTAGGTCTTTTAGCACAAACTCAGCCATGGGCGAGCGGCAAATGTTGCCATGACAGACAAAAAGCACTCTCATTTTAAAAGTCCTACTTTTTTATCTTCTTCAAAGCTTGATCTTTGCTCTCTTTTAATCTCATCTATAAAAGCGCTAGTGCGAAAAACACCATCATCGCTAATAGCTGTTTTTAGAGCTACATTTTTCATCACAAGCACTATGCTAGCACCGCTTAGTTCGTATTTTGCGATAGTATTTATATCAAAGTTTTCTTCAAATTCAGCATTTTTTGGCAGCACCTTTTGCCAGATTTGAATGCGTTCTTTAAGCTGTGGTTTTTTAAACTCAATCTTATACTCAAAACGCCTAGAAAACGCTTTATCAAAGCTTTGCATAAAGTTTGTAGTGGCAATTAGCACGCCTTGAAACTTCTCAATTTGCTCTAAGAAAATATTTTGCATTTGATTATGCATTTGCTCTGAGCCTGATGAGCCATTTTCTAGCCTTGAGCTTAGAAACTGATCGGCTTCGTTTAGCAGTAGCACCGGCTCGCTTTTTGTCTTAGCGCAAATCTCACGGTAGCTATCAAAGATTTTTCTTACATTTTGTTCGCTCTCGCCTACATATTTGCTTAGAATTTTAGAACAATCAAAGCTAAGAACTTGCTTTTTAAGGCTTTTTGCAAGGCAGTATGCGCTCATTGTTTTTCCAGTGCCAGGTGGGCCATAGAAAATCACTTTTGCATCGATGTTTTTGCGTGGTTTCATCCCCCAACTAGCAAGCCTTGCTTGAACATTTTTATCAAGCTGTCGCAAGATATTTTCTAGCAAAGCCCTAGTTTGTTCGTTTAACACTACATCGCTTAGGTCGCTACTAGGCGTGATTAGCTCAAAGATTTCGCTATTTTTTACTATATTTTCTAATTTTACTTTTTTGGCTGTTTTTGCGCTTTTTGGATGCATTATCTCGCCCAAGGTATCCTCAGAGATAAAAAATGTCCGTGATAATGCTCCAAAGGGCGTTAGCACCTCATCATACTCCACTACACCACTCTCAATCAGCCTTGAGCCATCTTCAAGCATAGAGCGGTTTTTCATCCGCTCCATATCATCTTTGCTAATAAGTGCTAAAAGTGCGCCTAGATCACGCAAAGACCCACTTTCGCTTTGTTCGTATTCTTCTTTTAAAAGAGCAAAAAATACAATTTGCTCTTTTGCCTCAAAAGCATTTTCTTTTAAAATTTGCTCGCAAGGCAGGGCGATTTTACTAAGCTTTAAGCGAGAAGCAATAATTTTCTCTAACGCTTTTATCTGCTCGCTAGCCTTGCTTTTGTCGCTAGTATTTGCCCTGCGAGTATAAAGCTCTACCCTTAAAAACTGATCTTTTAGATACTCTAAATGGTCATTATATGGCTCTTTTGGATTTGAAAGTGGCTGCGCACCAGCCTCTAAAATATGTAAAAACGCATCGCAAAGGCTAAGATCAGCTTGTAAAAGCCCTAGCTTGCTAAGCTTGCTATGTTCTTTAAAAAAAGCATAGCTTGCGCTTATATAGCCTAGTTCAATGAGATTTTTAACATCATTTAGCCCTTCTAAAAATGAAAGCTCTTTTGTATCATAAATCTGCGAAAGTAGCTCAAAGCACCCTACTTGCGATATCCCAGCAAGATACTTGCGTGTCAAAAGTTCTAAGATTTCAAGCTCAGCTTTTGAACAAGACAAAATGCTAAAAACTTCACTATCTTTGTTATTTTCTAAAAAATCTTTAAGGTATTTCAGAATAAATCCTTGTAAGTGTTTTTGCTTTTTAAAAGCTTTCTAAAAAATCTAGAATTCCTAGAAAAAAATCTAGAATTCCTAGAAAAAAAATCTAGAATTCTCTAGTGTTTTATAGTCTTTTTACTGCTTTGTGAAGTACTGCGCAAAGCTTGTTAGCACTATCAAGCATGGTTGAGATCAGCTCGTAGTTTGCTACTATAAAGGTAAATTTTTCTTTTTCGTCCTTGCTAAGTGCTTTATACTCATCAAGCTCGTCAAGTGCGGTGATATCAGCACCTGAGTTTTTGATTGATTCTTTCATTTCTTCGCTACTTGGAAAATCCTTGCTAAGCAAGAAGTTTTCGATATTTTTCACCATTTGATTAGCGCCTTCAAATAGCGATTTGATTTGGTGGACGCCAGCTACAACCTGCTCAAATAAATCTTTGTCATGCCCTTCAAGCTTGTCCTCATCAATGTCCTCAGCAAGCTTAGCAAGTCCGTTTAGATCGCTTGCTACATCATTGATTTGCCCGCCGATTTCTATCCTAGCAGCTGCTATAAATGCGCTGTCTTTAAAAGCTCTCATCTTTGTCCTTTAATAAAATTTCTTTAATTATAGCAGATTTTTTGCGATTTTTATGCATTCGCTTATATTTTGCTTATTTGATACTAGCGGATTTGTAAAACTTTTCAGTGCACTAGCTGTGCTTTTGCCGATAGCCACGGCTCTAAAATCATCTCTCCACGCAAAATTCTTTAAAAAGCCCTCTACATTTTTTGGACTAGCAAAAATAAAAACCGCCCCAGTCTCAAACTGCCTTTTTGGCGTAGTTACGATGCTGTTTTCATAGGCGATCTGCTCGCTTAAAAGCACACCATTTTTTTCTAGAATTCCCTTTATATCGCTAATTTGCTCTTTTGGGCGAAGTAAAAGCGTTTTTTTGCCTTTTAATTGTGGGACGATTTCAAGCGCAAACTCATCTCCATGCGAGTTTTGCGCCTCATAAACACAGCCAAAACCATATTTGCTAGCAGCATTTGCACTAGCTTTGCCGATAGCAAATACGCTTATTTTATTATTTGACGGAATTTTATTGAATTCTAACGCAGATATAGCATTTTTTGAGCTAATTACAAGCGCACTAAAAGCACTCAAATCCACGCTAAAACTAGCATATTTTATTTTACAAAGCTCAAGATGGACGATATTTTCATCATCACAGCTTGTATTTGAGCACAGATATATCACTTTTGCCTCTATTTTATAGGAATTCTAGAATTTCGTGTGAAATTTCGTGTGGAATTCCCCTAAAATCCGTGAATTTTTTTAAGCTCAGGGTCTATTGCCTTTTTGTTTCCAGCTGCGTCCATGCTGACATATGTAACCTCAGCTTCTGTCACAGGCACGCAAATAAGCCCCTTTGCGTTATGATCAAAGCGCTGAACTACTACCTTTACGATCACAGTTATAGAGGTCGTGCCCACATGAGTAATGCGTGAGTAAAAGCTCACCGCATCACCTACAAAAACTGGCTCTTTAAAAAGCACTTCTTTCATTGAAATAGTAACAGTTCGCTCAGGTGCTACCTCCCTGGCTGCTAATGCCCCAGCTAAGTCTATTTGACTAAGCAGCCAACCACCAAAGATATTTCCAGCTGGATTTGTATCTTTTGGCATTGCTATTACGCGAATTCGTGGCTCTCCCATACTTTTCATTTCTTATCCTTAAATCAATCAAAAGTTTCACAATTCTAGTTTATTTTTTTAAAGAATTCTAGAATTCCTGCTATTTTACATAGCGTTTATAATCACCATATCCTAGCTCGTCCATCTTTTCAAGCGGAATAAACTCCAAAGAAGCCCCATTTATACAATACCTTAGTCCACCTTTATCTAGTGGTCCATCGTCAAACACATGCCCTAAGTGCGACCCACCAAGTTTTGAGCTAACTTCTATTCTACTCATGCCGTGGCTAAAATCTTTTTTATACTCAATGCTATCCTTTGTAATCGGCTTTGTAAAGCTAGGCCAGCCAGAGCCACTATCAAACTTATCAGTGCTAGCAAATAGTGGTTTTTTTGTAACTGCGTCTATATAAATGCCCTTTTCATAGTTTTTATTAAGTGGGCTTGTGCCAGCTCTTTCTGTGCCTTTATTTTGCGTGATTTCATAGACTTGTGGACTTAGTTTTAGTTTTAGCTCATCACGGCTAGGCACTTTAAAGCGACTATCATCGTGAAGTGGCTCATTTGCAAGGTTTAGGTCAATATGACAGTAGCCATTTGGATTTTTCTCAAGGTATTTTTGATGATATTCCTCAGCTACTACGAAGTTTTTTAGGGGCTGAACCTCTATAGCGATTTTTTTGCTTTTATCTTGTTCTTGTTTAAGAGCCAAAAACTCCCTTATCACGCTCTCATCGTCTTTGTCAGTAAAGTAAATACCGCTTCTATACTGAACTCCTACATCATTTCCTTGGCGGTTTAGGCTATATGGGTCTATAACTCGCCAAAAATGCGCCAAAATCTCTTTTAGACTGATTTTCGTTGCATCATAGCTAAGCAGCAAGGTCTCAGCATGTCCTGTGCTTTTTATCTCATAGTAGCTAGTCTCATTGCTATTTCCATTTGCGTAGCCTACTTTGGTACTTTCTACACCTTTTATACGGCTAAAATACCCTTCCATACCCCAAAAGCAGCCACCTGCTAAATAAATCTCCTTCACCAGCTCTCCTTTTGCATAACTTAGACTAAAAATAGCCAGAAAAATTAGTAAAAATTTTTTAAGCATTTTTTTTCCTTTAAATTTTTGTGTATTTAAGCAAATAAAAGTAAATTTATTGTACCATAATCACCGAAAATCAAAAATCTAAGGACAAAAATGAATAATTTTAGCGAACTTAATCTGCTTTTAAAAAATCAAAAAGCAGAATTAAATGCACTTTATAAAAATCCGCAAACTAAGCTAATCAAAAAAGCCCTAAAAATAACTGAGCTAAAAGAAAGCCCTGAAAGCTCTCAAGCTATTTTAAAACGCATAATAGAACTAAAAGAAGATGGGCTTGTTAGCGAGCTAAAAAAAGCAGGTATTAGCGAGGCAAAGCAGCGCAAAATCAAGGCAAAAATGTATGATTTTGTAAGTAAATTCTACATAAAGCGCTTTTCTTTAATGCTTGAAAATGCTAAAAGCTTAGGAATTCTAGATTCCTTTAACACCGAACTTTTAAGCGCAGTTCATAAAGTAGGCATTGTGCTAAGCAAAATGCAAAAAAGCTGGCAAAAACGCCTAATAGATGAAAATAGCAAGTTTTTTAAAAAGAACTTTAAAAGCATTGCTAACGCAAATGAGTTTATAGATAAGCACGGACTTTATCAAACAAACAGTGATGGCAGCAAGAGCGAACGCATCTACGGCGCACCAAATATCAAAACCCTACAAATGCAAAGCTACACTAGCGCATTTGTAAAAGAAGGCAAAGAACTAGCCAAGGTTTTTGAAAATGCTATAAAAGCGCTTGAAAAAACAGCTAAAAATAAAAGCGACGAGGCTTATACAAACTACTTTAAAGCCCTAAAAAACGCCTTTTTAGAGTGTGATAATGCTAAAATCGTGCCTGCGTGGCAAGAGGCTGAGAGGGCGTGGATGCAGTGCAGGGGCGATATACAAATCGGCCATCCGCTAGAGTACTACGAGGATGCCTACACGCACGCAGTTGTCTTAGAGTGGGATATCAGGCTAAAAGACAGCTCGCAAAAGGTAGATGAAACAGCCATAAAAGAGCAGATAAAAGCTAGTTTTTTAGATATATACAAAGAAGTTTGTAGCGACAAAAATACTGATAAAAATATCCAAAAAAGTAGCGAAAAAATGTGCTCTTTGGTGCTAAATAACATTGAAAAAACGCAACTTTACATCAGCAATCCTTTTATTTATTATGGCGCTGATTTTAACGGACTTTTCTCAGCACAAGTCGTGCCAAATGATGAAATAGTAAGCAAAGAGTGCGGCAAAAAAATCTTTGCCTTTGTAGATTTTATCCATAAATCAAGCAAGGCTAGACCTTTTTCTAAGCTAAGTAGCGAGATTTTTAGCAAGGATTTTTTGGATTTTAATAGAAATATTTTATTTTGCGAGCCACAAACTTGGAAAAAAGTTTATGAAATCACGACCATTGGGCATGAGTTTGGGCATATTTTCTTTATCGGCGAAGATACTGAAAATGCGATGAGTAAAGGCGGAGAGTTTAAGTTTGTTGAAGAGTTTAAAGCCACTAGCGGTGGGTTAGTAAATTTCTTTTTGCGTGGAGAGGCGCAGTATGAAAAGGCTGTTTTTGCTAGTCATATCGCTCGCTCTGTTGGGCTTATAGGATGGCAAAGAGTGGATGAAGTTCGTGCCTACTACTGTGAGGGACTAATCCACCTTGATCTGCTTTTTTCTAGCGGGGCTTTGAGCTTTAAAGATAAAAAGCTAAACGTGGATCTTAGCGCCTATGAAAGCTACAAAAATCTAGCCTTACAAAACTACAAAAAACTAGCAAGCCACTACGCAAACAAGCTTGATTCTAGTTTGTTTTTAGCTGATTTTGCGGTGTTTGAAAATGGCATTTATCTGCCAAAAGATGCTAAGGTGCGTGAGTTTGTAGAGTACTACTACTTGCGCTACGAAGAGCTAGCAAACGCAATAGATGAAAGCCCAGAGTGGCAAAACTGGCAAGCAAAAGCCATAGAATAACAGCCAAAATCTAGAATTCCTAGAAAATCTTGCTAGGAATTTTAGAATTTAACTTTAGGAATTCTAGATTTTAGCTTAGGAATTCTAGAATTTCTAGAAAAATCTTTTATTATTTACTTTTTTTGTCTAAAATCAAAAAATATTTTAATTTAAGGAGAAAAAATGGGCATTACATTTAAAGGTAATCCAGCTAGCCTAAAAGGCACAGCATTAAAAGTAGGCGACAACGCCCCAGCAATTACGCTAGTAGGCAAAGACCTTGGCGAAGTAAAAGTAGGCGGAAATAGCGACAAAATCCAAATCCTAAGCGTATTTCCATCAATCGACACTGGCGTTTGTCAGATACAAACAAAAAAATTCATGGCTCAATACTCAGGCTGCGATAAATGTGAGCTAATCAGCGTTGCACGTGATTTACCTTTTGCTTTTGGCCGCTTTTGCGCAGCTGAGGGTATAGAGAATGCTATTACAGCTAGCGATTTTAGAGGTGGCGAGTTTGGCAAGGCTTATGGCTTAGAGCTTGATGGCTGCCCACTTGCAGGACTTCTAGCAAGAGCTGTTATTGTCATCAAAGACGGCAAAATCGCTTATCAAGAAATCGTAAGCGAAATAACAAACGAGCCAAATTATGATGCTCTAAAAGCTGCGCTTGACAATCTATAATTTTATTTTATAGTCCTAAAATTCTAGAATTCCCTAGGGAATTCTAGAATTACTTTAAAGTTTTTAATAATAAATTCCCCAAAAATCCCACAAGATAAAAAATAAAAAATTCTTTTTGCTAGCTTGTCTTTTTAGCACTCTTTGGCGCAGAAAATAACGCAACCTAGCTAAATGCCACAAATAAAATTGACTTTGGCGCGCCAGCTATTATAAAGGCGATAAATCCAGCAAATGACTCTTGCGAAGATGAGTGCCAAAGTAGCTGCAGCGACTAGTGCAGAAATGACGATAACATAGGCGCTTGCGAAGATGTCTGCGTCTTAAGGCTGCCTAAAATATCAATGTGGCAAATAAACTTTACATTTTACTTTATATAAACAAAAAGCTCGTAAAATAACACAAATTTACATAAAGGAGAGACGATGAAAAAGCTACTTATCCTAGCTAGCGTTCTTGCTGCTTTCGCACTTAGCGCAAATGCTGCTGATACAAACAGTACAGCACCATCAGCAAAATCAAGCGCAGGTTGCTAAGCCAAAAATATAAAAATTTTTAGAATTCGCTAAAAAATCTAGCGAATTCTAAAATTACATAATAAAATCTAGAATTCCTAAAATAAAAAACCCTTAGGAATTCTAGATTTACCCCACTTTACTCCCACTCTATAGTAGCAGGCGGTTTGCTTGATATATCATAAACTACTCTATTTATACCAGCGACTTCATTTATCGTGCGGCGGCTTACACGCTCAAGTAGCTCATAAGGCAAATGCGAAAATGTAGCTGTCATACCATCACTAGCATCCACCACACGCACGCACACAGCATTTTCATAGGTGCGGTTATCGCCCATTACGCCCACAGAGCGCACATTTAAGAGCACGCAAAATGCCTGCCAAGTTTTCTCATACCAGCCAGAGCTTTTTAGCTCTTCTCTTAGCACCACATCAGCCTTGCGTAGTAGCTCTAGGCTCTCTTTATTTACCTCGCCCATTATGCGTATAGCAAGCCCTGGTCCAGGGAAAGGATGGCGGTAAACAACATCACGGCTAAGCCCCAGCTCAAGCCCTAGCGCACGAACCTCATCTTTAAAAATCTCACGCAAAGGCTCAAGCAGCGTAAATTTCATATCTTTTGGCAGACCGCCTACATTGTGATGAGATTTTATCGTTTTGCTTGCGCCAACTGGACTACTTTCTATTATATCAGTATATAGCGTGCCTTGGGCTAGAAACTTCACATCGCCGTGCTTTTTAGCCTCAGCATCAAACACCTCTATAAAGGTCTCGCCGATGATTTTACGCTTTTTCTCAGGCTCGCTCACGCCTTTTAGACGCCTTAAAAACAGCTCGCTAGCATCGACTTTTATTAGCTCCACGCCAAGGCGAGTTTTAAACATCTCTTCAACCATCCTTGCCTCGTCAGTGCGAAGTAGACCATTGTCTACAAACACGGCTATTAGCTGTTTTGGCACAGCATGCGCAAGAAGTGCTGCCACCACAGAGCTATCCACACCGCCACTTACTGCGCAAAGTACCTTATCATTACCCACGGTTTCTTTTATCTTTGCGATTTGCTCTTTTGCGAAGCTTCCCATATTCCAAGTGCTTGAAAGACCGCAAATTTTACTAAAGTTTTTTAGCATTACTGCGCCTTGTTCGCTATGTGCTACTTCTGGGTGAAACTGCAGCGCATAGACCTTGCGCTCATCATCGCCAAAGGCGCAAAACTCGCTATTTTCGCTCTTTGCTAGCACTTTAAATCCTGCTGGCAAGCCCTCAACCTTATCGCTATGACTCATCCAAACCACGCAATTTTGGCTAACACCAGCAAAAATTCCGCCTTTTTCTACTATATCTAGATGAGCCTTGCCAAACTCGCTTTTGCTTGCAGGTGCTACATTTGCGCCAAAGTGCTGAGCGATTAGCTGCATTCCATAGCAAATGCCTAGCACTGGCACACCAAGCTCAAAAACGCCCATATCGCACTTATACGCATCACTTGCATACACGCTAGCAGGGCCACCACTTAGCACTATGCCCTTTGGTGCGCGAGATTTTATCTCATCAAGGCTGATATTAAAAGGCGCAAGCTCAGCATACACACCATTTTCACGCAAGCGGCGAGCTATTAGCTGCGTGTATTGCGACCCAAAGTCTAAGACCAAAATTCCGTCAGTTTTCATCTATTTACCCCCATATTTGTTTCATTTGTATAGAACGGATCAGCCTTGTATCCACAGCCGCTTATAGCGCAGATTAAGGCAAAAGTCGCTAAAATTGCGCCATGAAAGCGCAAGAAGTTATAAATCATATCTTAAATCTCCCGCAGTATCGTCGCGCCAAAGAACAAACCCTTGCTACAAAAGCGCTAAAAGAGTTTTTAGGCAAGGCAAAAGCACCTTTAGTTCGCTACGCATATCTGCGAGATAACACGCTTTTTGTATGCGTAAAAGCACCTTTTGCCGCCCAAGAACTAAAGCACGATAGTAACATAATAAGCATTAAAAACTTTTTAAATATGTATTTTGCGAGTAAAAATCTAGGCTTTTTACGCATTGAAAATGTGAAGTTTTTTGTAGCCAAAAACAAGCCGCCAAAAATCGTGGTAAGAAAATCCGTGCTAGTACTAAAAGAAAAGGCCAAAGGCAACTTTGAACTGCGCTGTAAAAACCCAAAACTAGCGCAAATTTTCTTAGATTTAAGAGAAATTCTGCGCCAAAAAGCAAAAAATCAAGCCTAGGAATTCTAGAATTTCTAAACTCGCGCTGTCCTTTGGGCTTTGCGGTAGCAGCAGTAAAAACAAGGCTCCAAGATTTTTGAGCTATTTTTTGTGCTCGCAGCGAAGCACTAGCCGTGGGGCTGTGTCCGCAGTAGCGGCTGGCAAAATTTCACGGCTGAATTTCAAGGACGAAGTCCGCAGGAAACTGCCGTGAAAATTTTGCCAGAACAAGCTGGGCTGTGCGAGCTGTGAGCGCAAAAAAGAGCAAAAAAGCTGAGCCAGCCTATTTAGAATTCCCTAGCGAATTCTAACTTGCGCTGTTGTTTAAACTTCGCGGTAGCGGCTGTTAAAATAAAAGGCTCCAAGATTGCGAGGCGATTTTTTACAATTTTGGCGCAGGACTAGCCGTGGGGCGTCGTAGCGGTAGCGTTCAAGCGAGTTTCGTGCTGATTTGCGAGCTAGCCGCTGCTGTAACAAAAAAGCACAAGCTTAGCGGCTAACGACGCAAACAGTGCGAAAGCTCGCTTGTAAGGCGCTGGGCTGTCCAAGCCAAAATTTTAAAAAAGCGTCCGCAAGCTGAGCCAGCCGAATTTAAAAACTAGTCAATAAAAAGACAAGCAAATAAAGTAAAACCAATGCAAGAAACAATAAAAAAAGAAACAATAAAAAAAGAAACACTAAAAAACGAACTAAAATCTTTACCAAACAGCCCCGGCGTCTATGAGTACTTCGACGCTGCTGGCAAACTACTCTATGTAGGCAAAGCAAAGGTACTAAAAAACCGAGTAAAAAGCTATTTTAGCTTTACGCCCACGCTAGCCCCCAGCCCTCGCCTAGCACCTCGCATCGCTAAAATGATAGCTGAGGCTGTGCATATAGAGTGGATCGAGACTAGCAGCGAGAGCGACGCACTCATACTTGAAAACTCTTTTATCAAGCAGTTGCGCCCAAAATACAATATTTTATTGCGAGATGATAAAACCTATCCTTATATATATGTAGATTTTAGCGAGCCCTACCCTCGCCCAGTTATCACTAGAAAGCTCATTAAAGGCGCAAAAATACGCTATTTTGGGCCATTTTACAAAGGTGCAAAAGATATTTTAGAAGCAATTTATGAGGAATTTGCCCTAGTCCAAAAAAAAGGCTGTCTAAAAGAGAAAAAAGCCTGTCTTTTTGCGCAAATTAACCGCTGCCTAGCGCCTTGCGTGGGTGGAGTGAGCCAAGAAGAGTACCAAGTTGTGCTGAGTGATGCCCTAAAAGCACTAAAAAACCCTACCTCGCTTATACCGCGTTTAGAGCAAAAAATGCTCTTTCACGCCACGCACGAAAACTTCGAGCAAGCAGCGCATCTAAGAGATCAGATTGAGACTATAAAAAGCATAAGCGTCAAGGTAGAAATCGACCTAGCAAAGTTTGAGGACTTTGAAATATTCTCAGTGGCTAGTGCTAACGGCTTTTTTTGCACTTTAAGGCTTAGCGTGCGAGAGGGCAAGGTAGCCTACGCCACGCACTCTATCACCCCAGCTTTAAAAATTGCCCAAAATAGCGATGAGAGCATTATTAGCGAGCTATATAAACAAAGCATTTTAGCAGCCTTTCCAAGCTCACTGCCGCTTGCGTGTAGCCAGATTTTCACTAGCGATGATTTTGAAGACAGCAGACTTTGCGAGCAGGTCTTAGAGACTCGCCACAGCCGCAAATTTAGCATAAAAACGCCAAAAATCGGCGAGAAAAAAGCCCTAGTAAATATAGCACACAAAAACGCCCTTGAACTCATCAAAAAGCACATAAACACCCACAAATACAGCCTTTTAGAAGATATACAAAACTACTTTGGCTTAAACAACCTACCGCTAAAAATCGAGTGCTTTGATAACTCAATGCTCTTTGGAGAGGCAAAAGTAGGAGCAATGATAGCTTGGCAAGCAAACAGCAGCGAAAAAAATAGCGAATTTTACAAAGATGGCTATCGTCACATGCACCTTAGCAGCAGCAATGACTACGAACAGATGAAAGAAATGCTAACAGCTCGCGCCTTGCGCTTTGAGAACGCCTCGCCGCCTGATTTGTGGCTCATTGATGGTGGCAAGGCTCTATATGACCTAGCCTGCGCCGTGGTGGCTAGCTCTGGCGCAAATGTCGATGTGCTAGCAATCGCCAAAGAAAAAATTGACGCCAAAGCCCATAGAGCAAAAGGCTCAGCCTTAGATAAAATCCACTGCGAACTTGGCGAGATGAAACTAAGCCCAAATGATGCTAAATTACAGTTTTTACAACGTTTGCGTGATGAGGCACACCGCTTTGCTATCAGCTTTCATAGAAAAACCAGAGACAAAACAAACCTTGCAAAAAGCGAGCTAGCAAAGCTAGGACTAAGCGCAGGAGCTATAAAAAAATTGCTTGATTATTATGGAAGTTTTGAGGCTATTAAGGCGGCTTCAAATGATGAAATAGCAAGAATCGCAGGCAAACAAGCCGCAAAAAAGCTAGCTGAGAGCTAAATCTAGAATTCCAACTAGGAATTCCACCGAAGAATTCCACCTAGGAATTCTAGTTTTTGTTAATTTTTACGCTAACCTAGCTAAGTGCTAAAAACTAGAATTTCAAATAGGAATTCCAACTAGAATTCCATCTAGTATTACCGAGTGTTTACCAGATTTTTTTATAATTTCACCACGCAATTAAAATTTTTCAAAAGTTTTTTTTCGGTCTCCTTCTTAAACGCAAAAAGCCCGGCTTAGCAAAATTGCTAGGCTGGGCTTTTTGCGTTATATCAGCATTTAAAAAAACCACCAAAGCACAAAGGCTAAAATCTTATTTTATTTTCTTGCGGCAGCGACGCTTTTATCTTGCTTTTATCACGCTTATTTGCTGATCTTAACACAGCGCCCTCTCTTGTAGTATAGTTTTTTATCATCACCTCACTATACATTATAACGCCATTTTTAAGCTGCATACCGAGCAAATCGCCTTCTTCGTAGCTTACCGCAGCACCATCGCTTGAGCGAGTTTGCAGGCTATTTACCATGCCTCTGGCGTTTTCATATCTATTTCCATTTTTTATTAGTGCGTGTAGGATATATCCACCTTTTACACGCTCGATTTTGTTTAGAGTGCCTTTTGTTAGCACGCCAGCAGGCTTTTGCGGCACTCGTGGTTTTGGCTCGTCCCAGAAGCACCCAGCAAAAAACAGCCCCAATATCCACAAAAAAAAGATTTTTTTCATACTTTTCTCCAAAAATTTTTCGTAATTCTAGCAGAATTTTTAGATTTTGGTAAACAATCGGCAACAAATTCGTAAAAATTCAGCAAACTCTAAGCACAAACCTTTTACAATTGCTCCCACATTTCAACAAGGAGAAAAAAATGAAACTTTTCAAACTAAGTTTAGCTGCTGTTGTAGCAGCTGGTGCGCTTTCTAGCGTTAGTGCTGCTCCACTAGAGGAAGCAATCAAAGATATCGATGTAAGCGGTTTTGGTCGCTATAGATTCCAATCAACTGATACAAAACCAGCGATTGGTAAGAAAACACACGACACTTACCACCGTTTTACACTTGATGTAAACTTCAAAGCTACTCTAGATGACAACTTCTTTGCTGTTATCGGTCTACGCTATGACAGCGCTGACATCGTAGGCAGCCACAATCGTCTAAATAGCGGTATCGCTAATACTCACGGTGGTCTATCTGGCACCAACGGTGGCTGGGGTGGCCAAGGTCGTGATAGCTTCTCAGTTCGTCAATACTATGTAGGCTTTACTGCTATTCCTTACACTACAGTTCTATTTGGTCGCCAACCAGCTGGTACGTTCTTCACTGATGATATCGTAGCAACTGGTCTAAAAGTAGCTGTTAACCCAGTAGAGGGTCTAACACTTGCTGGTCTTTACTACACTAACTTCGAGGAAGACGGCGACCTAGGTATGGTTCCTTTCAACATGAATCAGCCTAACGGTGCTTTCATTCACCAAAAAAATCTATGGGGCGTAGCAGCTATCTATCAAAACGAGTTCCTAGACCTACAAGCATGGTACGCAGGTCTAAACAAAGTAGCTAACCTATTTGCTATCAGTGCTGGCGCTAACTACGCTATCAATGATGATGTATCAGTTCGTGGTAAAGCTCAATGGGCTCACACTAACCTAACTGGCAAATTCAAAGACAACTACGGTAGAACAGCTTTGAATGATGGCTTAGTTGCTAACTCTAACTTCTTTGGCTTCGACCTAGGTGCTAGCTTCTATGGCTTCGACCTTGACGCTGGTTACCTAACTTATGGTAAAAAAGACCAAATAAGCGTTCATACCCTAGAAGACGCTGGCTCTCTAATCAAACCAGGTGAAGAGCTAATCAACTACACTTCATTTAGTGGTAAACACAAAGTATGGTTTGGAAAAGCAAAATATACTTATGATGCATACTCTATCGGTGTAGACTATGTTCATGACAAAGTAAAAAACCTTAGAGGCAACCTAAAAGCTAACGAGTGGGTTGTTCGTGCTGGTTACAAATACAATGACAAACTTAGCTTCAACGCTTGGTACTCAATGGTAACTGAGAAACAAGACGGTGTAAAAGATAAAAGCAACCGCTTCCGCTTTGACGCTCGCTACAACTTCTAATTTTAGAAAGTTTAGCTAAGCCTCATTCTCCAGCTTGACTGGGGAATCTCAAAAGGGAGCCGGGCCTTCGGGTCTGGCTTCCTTTTTTTTATTCTAGAATTCCCTGTCATCCCCCAGCTTGACTGGGGGATCTCTATATAAAATTCTAGAATTCCCTAGATTTTTATACACTCTTAAATATTTTTTTTATATAATTTCGCAACTTTTATTTTTAGGAAAATTTATGAAAAAGTCTACATTTCTAGCTGCTGCGGCTTGCGCTATCTTTTGCGCCCAGACTCTTTTTGCCGCTCAAAATGGTGAGTATTATATAGAAGCAGACGGTGAGTTTGGCAAAGAGCTTGAAGAACTAGTCGCCAAGCACTCAAAAGACGGCAATGTCACAGTGCGCGTAGTGCGTGGAGCAGAGGATACTAGCACACGCGATGGACGCAAAAAGCGCATGATAAACATCGGCGTTGACAAAGCCCAGGACTTTAACATGGCTCGTGGCGAAGAGCTCTACCTAGCTCGCTGCGCTAGCTGCCATGGCGCAAAAGGCGAGATAAAAGTCGGTGGCAAAACTCGCCGCCTAAACGAAATGACCGGCCAGCAGATCAACGACGCCATCATCGGCTACGCAAACAACCCTGACTACGGCGGCGACTCACGTTACATCATGCGCACCTACGCAGTAGCGACAAACTACCGCGACCTAGGCGACATGATAGCGTATATAAAGGGTGAGAGCGCCTTTATCTACTCAAATCAGGAAAACCGTCCTATCTCTCGCAAGCCAACTACGCAAGGCACATATATCGAGTAACCCTACTCTCTTTTGCGCCATTCTTGGGCGCACATCCTTGGCCTAACTGAGCAATCTCAACCCTGGGAATTCTAGAATTCTCTGTCATCCCCCAGCCCTTTAGGGAATCTCTAAGGGGAATTCTAGAATTCCCTGTCATCCCCTGACTTTAAGCTTTGTGTCATCCCCCTACTTGACTTTTTTGTCATCCCCCGACTTGATCGGGGGATCTCATCATAAATAAATCTAGAATTCCCTTCGTCATTGCGAGGGAGCAAAGCGACCGAAGCAATCTCATCAAATCGCCGTCATTGCAGAAATTCCGTCATTGCGAGGAGTGAGTGAAACGAACGACGAAGCAATCTCGTTCAAAATTCCGTCTAAAATTCCGTCATTACAAGCGAAGCGAAGCAATCTCTAGGAATTCTAAATTCATCCTTAGGAATTCTAAATTTATTCTTAGGAATTCTAGAATTTTGCTCGCTTTTAGGCTGGATAAAGCCTAGCTCGCAAATTTTATAAGGGCTGCGCCCTAAACCCTTAGGGGCTGCCTCCCCTAAAACCCCCACTAAAATTTAGAATTCTCTTGCTTTATCTGCATTTTTTGCTTCACATCCGCTGGTTGGGGGTTAGGGGGTATTTTTTAGGGAATTCTAGAATTCTCTACTATGTCATCCTCGGGCTTGACCCGAGGATCTCTATAGAATTCTAAATTCTTTGTGATGAGATCCCCCAGTCAAACTGGGGGATGACAAAGAAAGTCAAGTCGGAGGGATGAGATAAGTCTTAGGGAATTCTAGAATTCTCTAGAGATTGCTTCGGTTGCTTTGCTCCCTCGCAATGACGGAATTTTGGGAATTCTAGATTTTATTCACAGCTGGCGCAAGCCAAAAACACTAGCGCGAGTTTTGGAATTTTTTAATATAGTCTTATTGATTTATGACTTACTATTAAGCGACAATTCGGCTAATTTGTGGATTTTGTTTATGTCAAATATCGATGTTATATATTGAAATAATTTAGTATCAATTTCTTCTGTTTTTTGACAAAGATTAAAAAATTTTTTCAAACATATTTTTTCTTCTTTTGAAAAACTATTAAATACATCTTCTATATCTATATAATCAATTTTTAAGATATATTCAAACAAGCTTCTAAAAAACCCAACCATAATATCAGATAATTGAACCAATAAATTATCTTTTGAATCTACAAATTTATAATTATTCTTTTCTTTTAAAAAATTTGGTAGCTTTTTTTCAACTTCAAATTCATTGTCAAAAATATGATAACATTTAGGAAATAATATTATTCTATGAAAATAGAACTCAAGAAATTTATCGATTAACTTATGTTCTGGCTCATTTTCCAAAAAAACAAACATATCATTATCAAATTCTTCTATTTTACAAAGCACTTTTTCTAACAATTCTAGTATTACTGGATCAATGCCCTTTTTAACATATAATTTTTCCTCATTAAATTTTAATAAAAATTTTTTTAGAAAGATAACAAATTCTTTCTTTTTATCAATCACATCTGGATATTTAAAGTCATAAAGATTTTTGAAAAAATCTGTTTTAAATGACTTGGCGATTTCTGTTAGAGCTGATTTAACTTTATTTAAAATACAGACATCGAGAAAAAAATAAGGATTAACGATATCTATAGTTGTTTGACTTTCTATAATATCAATTAAAGACCAATGAATAACATCTAGTATTTGCATATGTAAAACAATATTATTTTCTAATAAAAAATCAAATAATATATTTAACTTTTTTGATTTTAAAATATCTTGGAAGCTGCCATGTGCTATATGTTTGAATTTTAATTCACTTTGTGTTTTTTGAAGTCCTAGTTTTTCAAACAAATCTTTTAAAGATTTATCAAAAACATTATTTTTAGACAACATTTCTGGCTTTAGCCCAACTCCGCCCAAAATAAACGCTGAAATATCGCTATTTAAATATTCTCTTTTGTTGTTTGTTAGATAAAATTTTCTGATATTGTTAGTTTCGTCATAATAAAGATTTATTTTTATATTTGAAGTTAGAAAATCAATCATAATGCTATCCACCATTTTATATTGTCTGTCTAATAAAAAACCCTTTTTGGTATTATACCAAAAAGGGCGAAAGTTGATCTAGAATTCCCTAGAAGTTAGGGAATTCTAGTGTGCTTAGGGAATTCTAGAATTCCCTAAGGGTTGGCTTAAAGCTCTAAGAGATTAAGCAAACTGTAGAACGCCATTATCTACTTTGTAAGTATCTGCTACTATATCAGCACCGTTAATAGTAGCTATTAACTGAATATCTTTTATAGTAGTAGCACTGTTATTTCCAGTTACTAGATAAACACCAGTTAGGTCTTTTTGATCACCTGAGTTGCTTACAAATACTACTGCTTGTGAGCCGGTTGCTTCACTAGCTACTTTGCCTACTTTAGCAGCGAGTTCTTCTTTTGTAAGAGCAGTTACATCTTTAGAACCTAAAGTAGCGTCACCTGATGTTTGTAGTGCGTATGCTTTTGCATTAGCAGTACCACTGCTTGCATCTGGTAGAGCCTTTAGTTTATTACTATCAGTACCAGCTAGACTAGCTACAGTAGCACTAAAGTCGATTTTGTCGTTTTGACTAGCATCACCAATGATGAATTTCTCTTTTAGATTAGCACCAGTGATGGTAACGGCATTTTCCTTAGTGTCTAGTTTAGCTAGTTTGATAGTCTCAACTAATTTGTCATCTACATTTAGAGTTACTGTAGATTTAGCTGCTACATCTTGTATAGTTACACCTGCGATAGCCTCAGCTCCAGAGCCATTTTTTAGCCCAGTTAGGTCTATAGTAGTTTCTTTATCAGTATTAATAGTAAATGAACCAGAGCCTTTGCCATTAGATACTAGAGTGATACCAGCTGCACCTTCTTTTACAGCGTCTTTGATAGCTGTGAAGTTGATTGTCGCACCACTATCAGCACTATTAACACCACCAAGGCTGATTTTTTCTATACCAGAGATTTCAGTAATCTTGCTATAGTCTTTACCAGCAGTAGCAGCATTATCTAACAATAGAGTATCATTAGTGCCTGCAGTACCTTTTACTGATGTTAGATTAGCAACACCTGTTATACTTGTAGCATCTATAGTGATAGCTGAGTTTTCAGCTACTTTTGTGATACCTGATAGGTCGATAGTTTTAGTATTGCTAGCATCAAAGCCATTAATTGTTAGAGCTTTACCTTCAAGTTGGCTGATTTTTGATGTATAAGCAATTTTGTCACTGTCAACAGTTGCTTTATCTGCTAGAAGGTCTACATTAATTTTAGTAGCAGTATCACCACTTACTTTGATGCCTTCTACACCAGTTAGAGTAAATGCACCAGACGCGTATCCAGTGCCACCACTAGCCTGTAGAACTACTATGTCAGTACCATCACCTAGGTTGATGTCTAGACCATTTTTGAATTTACTAGCTGACGCACTAGCATCAAAAGTATATGCACTTAGATCTAGAGTAGTGTTAGCAGCTCCATCAGTGATCCCTACAATAGCAGTAGCGTTTACTTTGTCTAGATTGATTGTTCTAGTGCCAGTGCCATCAAATTTTACATTTGTAAGAGCTGCAGTCTTTGCAGTCACTGTTGGATCAAATGATACTGTACCACTATCACCTGTAGCATTTATCGTAAGCATTACAGCAGAAGCTGCTTTTAGCGTAGTAATAGCATCTGTATTATCTAGGCTTAGAGTAACATTTTTGTTGTTTACATCTAGTGGAGCTTGAGATAGCACTAGTTCATAATCATTATCCCCTCCACCTACTATTTTTTGAGCTTTGATTTTAGCAGGCTCAGTAACTGGTGTTGGTGGAACTGGAGTACCACCATCGAATGCTAGAGTGCCATCTTTGATTTCGTCTTGAGCATTGATGATGTTATCTACTTTGACTACTTGAGTAGCTACACCAGCTTTTACTACGAAGATATCAGCATTGCCAGTTGCAGTTGAGCTGCTATTTACAGCGATGATAGCATCACCTTTGAAGCTAGCTGCTGCTATAGCTGCATCTACTGCTTGTTGTGCTGTTTGACCAGCAGTTACAGTTGTGAAGTATAGTTTACCAGTCTCGATAGTGCCTTTTAGCTCTGCAAATGAACCATTTAGAGTGAAGTTGTTGCTAGTTACTAAATCACCTGCTTGAACATTGTTTACAGTTACACCAGTAGCTGCGCCTAGAGTTACAGTCTCAGTTATAGCTTTAGCAGCAGTTCCACTACTTAGAGTTACAGTTTTGCCAGATTGCACGCCAGTTACTTCGATAGCAGCTGCTTTGCCTGCAACTTCAGTGTTAACTAGGCTAGATAGGTCTACATTGCCATTATTTGCTGTACCAGCTTTTACAATTAGTGGTTTGTTTACATTGCCAGATTCATTGATAAGCTCTAGAGTTTTGTTAGGCTCAGCATTTGCAAAAATAGCATCAGAGTTGATAGTAGTACCAGTGTAAGCAAGTTTCTCAACGCCTGTCATTGAGAAGCCATCTGCAGCTGCCTCACCACCGATTGTTAGAGTATCAATACCATCGCCAGCATTTACTACTGTCACAGTTCCTGCTGGTAGAGCAGAGATGTCAATTTTATTGTCAGCATTGTTTGTAACGATTGCGCTGATTTGAGCATTAGCTGCTACTGTTACATTGTATTGAGTATTATCAGTTGCTGATCCAAGAGTTAGTGTTGGGATTACTGCATCAGCTGGAACGCTTACTTCTACAGCTTGAGCAGGAGTTGTGCCTTTATTTTCTATTACAAGTGCAGCAGCTTTAACACCAGCTGGAAGTTTAACACTTGTGATGCTAGCTACATCTGGATTTGTGCCTAGCTCTACAGCATACGATTTATTTGGATCGCTCATCACTACAGTGCTAAGGTCTAGCTCGCCACTAGTAACTGGATAATCTTTAGTGTCGACTGTCTCGCTTGGAACTGGAGTGTCGCCACCTATAAAGTCAGTTGTAGCTAGAGCTTTGTCTACTGTAGCTACTAGTTTGATATTGTCTCTTGTAGCTGTAGCACCGTCTACTTTCCATACATATGAAGCTTTACCATTAGCAGTGTTGATAGCTACATAGTTTGTGCCAGCTTGAAGACCAGTAACGTTTTCTTGGATGTATTTTAGTGCTTGAGTAGCTTTGCTTGGATCTATTTTATCAGCTTTTACTAGATCTAGAGCTACTACATATGAGCCATTTGCTACTACTAGTTTATCAGCAGTGTCGCCTTTAGCAAAGTTTTTGATAGTAACGCTTACTTGCTCATTGCCTTTTACATCAGGGTTAAAGATTTCTATGCTCTCTGTGATACCTTTGTCTTTGCTAAGAGTGATAGTCTCTTTAGTAAGGCCGTTTAGAGCTACAGTAGCACTCTCATTTTTATCTACACTAAGACCGCTTAGGTTGATGCTTGTAGTAGCTTTAGCATCGCCAGACACTACTAGATTTGAGCCATTTACAAACTTAGCTTTTAGACCATTTGCTGCCTCAGCTGAGATAATAGCATTAGTAGCGTCGATAGTCTCGAAGCCTTTGATGCTTTTTACGCCAGAAAGGTCAAGTGTGCCATTAAGTGTAAGAGTGTCTTTTGAGCCTGCGCCGCCATCTAGAGTGATTTTTGCTTCATTAGCAGCAACTATGATATCGCTGTTGATCACTAGGTCGTCATTACCAGCACCTAGATCGATAGTACCCCCAGCAAGTACAGTGCCATTGATAGTTAGTTCATCATCACCTGCGCCAAGGCTAGCTTTTTTGATGCTACCAGTTGAAGCTACAGTTACGCTCTCGCCAGCATTTCCACCAGTGTAGTTGCCTAGTACACTACTTACATCGATAGCTACATCACCTTTAGTAGCGCTAGATACAGATAGGTTCTCTAGGTTGCCAGTTACTTTTAGGTTTACATCACCAGTACCAGTGATGCTAACGCTATTGCCAAAGTTAACGCCATCTAGGTCGCCTTCTACATTTGCTGAGCCGTTGTTAACGATTAGTTTTTCTATATCGCTGACTGTAGGTAGGTCGCCATTAAGATCTAGTAGCTTGTGAGTAGAATCACTAGTTACATTTACAACTAGAGTATCGTCAAAGTCAGTGTTGCCAGATACTTTGTCTGTTGTTTGGATAGTGCCTTTTTCTGCGTCGATTAGGTTTACAGTACCGCGGAATGTAGTAGCTGCAGTAGCCTCGCTAGCATCTAGATCATCGTCGTTAGCTTTTGTGAATACTTGTGAAGTTCTGTTTTGGTAGTTGCCAGCGATTAGATCGATTTCTTCTTGTACATCTTCTACTGTAGAACCAGCTACAACGCCTTCCATCATAAGTTTTAGTTGATCTAGAGCTGCTTTTTTCTCATCAGCTGTTACATTAGAGCTGAAAGCTGAGAATTTTGCGCTGAAAGCATCTGCTACTGCTAGTTTAGCAGTGATAGCCTGATAATCATCATTATCAACACCACTAGCCATAGCAGCTGCTGTAAACTGAGCTAGTAGGTCGCCTCTAGAAGTGCCTAATGTAAGAGCATTTGCCCAGAAGTCTAGACCCTCAGCGTCAGCCTCGCGGCCTAGTAGGTTTGTGTATAGAGCTTGTACGAAAGCTTTGTTTGTTGCGATTAAGCCTTGGTAGTCAGCATTTGCTGGATCTGCTTGACCAGCTGCTAGAACAGCTGCTTTGAACTGAGCTAGAACTGCTTCTTTTGAAGTAGTAGCTAGAAGTGAGTTCCAGAAAGCTTTGCCCTCAGCGTCGCTTGCGCGGCCAAGAAACTCAGTGTATAGAGACTCTACGAAGTCCTCTGTGTTCTCAGCGATAAAGATGCTGTTAAGTAGAGAATCAAGGTTAAGAGAACCTGCTCCCCAAGTAGCTGCTGAGCCCTCTGCTGGGCGACCCAAAAGACCAAGAAATGCTTGGTTTACTTGTGTTGTTGTTAGTGCCATATTGGCTCCTTCTATAGAAAAATTTGAAAAGAGCAATTTTCAATACAAAATTTTATTTTAAGAATTGCTTCTAATATCGTAGTAATAGTGCTTAGAGGTGCTTTGTTAAATTTGCTTGTGAATTTAAGTTTGAGTTAAGTATTAAGAAATCTTTAAAGATATTTTTGACAATACTAGAACAATTATCAAAATGAGTAAATTTAGTCCTTAAAATAAAGAACAAAAATGAAAAAGTTTTAAAAAAGTTACTAAAAGTGGGTGAAATGATGAAATGGTAGAGGTTTAAAGGCAGTGTTGCTTTAGCTAAGAGCTTGCTTGCAGTATTTAGTAAAAGCTAGGGAATTCTAGAATTCTTTGTGATGAGATCCGCTGAAGGGGTCGGGGGATGAGATAGTAGGGAATTTTAGATAAAATCTAGAATTCCTAGAGATTGCTTCGCTTCGCTCGCAATGACGAAGGGAATTCTAGAATTCCCTGGCTCTATATCCCTAGTTTGCTGTGGCTTCCCACATCTACTAGATAAAGCTCCAAAACATCATCAAACACTCTATATATCAGCGCCAAATCAGGCTTTACATGGCAATCTCTAAAGCCTGCGTACTCGCCCTTTAAGGCGTGGTCTTTGTAGCTTGGTGCCAGTGGCTGTGCGCTTGCTAGCAGCTGCACCACATCTAGCACCAGCTCACGCTCGCTAGCACTCAGGGCTTTCATGCTCTTTTTAAAACGCTTTGAAATGCTGATTTTATAGCGCACGCATTTCCTTAGCAAAGTCATCAAAGCTCTCAAACTTCTCTGTTTGCCCACTTTCAAACTCAGCTATAGCATCATCAAGCGCCTTTATGCACTTTTGCTCTTTTATCTCTAGCTTGGCGCCAAACTCCCTTGCTAGCGCCTTAAAGCTTCTAAGCAGGCTTTTATCATCGCTTTGTAGTGTGAGTGTGTAGGTCATCATTTGCCTTTGTATTTTTGCGGATATTATAGCAGATTTTTTATTCTTTTTTGCTTCGCATCCGCTCTTTGCTTCGCATCCGCTGGTTAGGGGTGCGGGGCGTTTTTTAGGGAATTCTAGAATTCCTATAAACGCAAAAAGTCTCTATGAATTCTAGAATTCCCCACATTAAACACAGCAAAAAATATGCAATTAAGCAGTTTTTGCCTTATCTGTGCTTATGATATAAAAAAGTACCGCACACAAGCAGGCCATCGCACAAGTTGCTATAATGATATTTATCATAACTCCCCCAGTTCATGTTGTAATTTTATGATTTTTCTGTGAAGCAAAATCACGCTAATGCCTATTAGCACTACTCCTATCATCGATACTGCCGTCAGCCACAGCGGCACACTCACCACCTCACCAGCCGCGCCAAAGGCAAACCCACAAAGCGCGATAAAGGTAGTAAGCATCTTGCCTTGATAGCTTTGCCACAGACTAAGGCTGTTTAAAACTTCTTCTTTTTTGCTCATTTTGTGCCTTTGATTTGCTGGTATTATAGCAGATTTTTAGGAATTTTTGCGATTTTAGAATTACTTAGTGATATAAAAAAGCCCCTTTGGCAGATACCAAAAAGGGCGAAAGTTAATCTAGAATTCCTAGAGATTGCTTCGGTTGCTTTGCTCCCTCGCAATGACGGAATTTTTGCAATGACGGCGATTTGATGAGATTGCTTCGGTCGCTTTGCTCCCTCGCAATGACGGAATTTTCGCAATGACGGAATTTTGAACGGAATTTTGAATGAGATTGCTTCGTCGTTCGTTTCACTCACTCCTCGCAATGACGAATGATATAAACGCAAAAGCCCCTAGAATTCTAGATTTTATCTAAAATTCTAGGGGCAAGATAATCTAGAATTCCCTATGGAATTCTAGAGTGTGCTTAGGGAATTTTAGAATTCCCTAAGGGCTTGCTTAAAGCTTAAAAGAATTAAACAATAGCAAATGTACCACTAGTTAGAGTATCAGTCTCCTTAACAGCTTGATCAAATGTAGCTAGTAGTTTTAGCTCAGTTTTGTCAATTGCTGCTGTAGTATCTTTTTGATCTACATAATAAACAGCTGATTTATCAGTACCATTAGTTACAAATATAGCAAATTTATTAGAAGCTGAAGTAGTGCCTGTTATGTTAGCAGCTGCAAGAGCTTTTGCTACTGCTTCATTACTAGTGATACTGCCAGTAGCCATTACAAATGAGTAACCTTTAGCATCTGTAAGTCCTCCACTTGCTGCAGCTTTTAGTTTATTAGTGTCATTACCTGAGATGGTGCTTAGTGCAGCAAAGGCAATAGTATCACCTTGCTCAAAATTTGTGATATCTACTTTTTTAGCATCTGCTGTTATAGCGATAGCATCAGCTGTTTTGTTGCCTAGGCTATCAGTTTTGATTAGTTTGATAGTACCACCTTTTACACCATTAAGATTAAAACTATTTGGAGTGGTAGTGCCGTCAGTAAGTTTTAGGTTAGATAGGTTAAGACCGCTTGAGCCTACTTTATCTATAGTGATAACTGCATGTTTATCAATAGCATCATCTTTATGGCCTAGAGTGTAAGTTTTACCGTTTAGTTGAGCTACGCTTAGGTTACCAGTACCAGCGATTTTCTCTATGCTAACAAGTGTAGCTTTTGCGCTGTTATCACCGATTTCTACTGTATCGATACCAGCACCACCATTTACTGTTACAGCGTTACTAGCACCAGAGATATTGATGTAGTCTGAAGCAGTGCCAGTAGTTACACTATTCATACTGCTATCTACTTCGATATTTGATTTAGCAGAACCTTTGATTGTAAGGTCTTTTGCGCCACCGATGTCAGTACTAGTAGTTAGATCAACAGTTTTTACATTTGAGCCAGTAGTGATATTTAGAGTTTTGATACCATTTACAGTGCCGATGTTATTTAGTTCAGTTTGTTCATCTTTTACACCTTTTACGCTTAGGTTTAGAGTATCAGCAAATGAGCTAGAGCCTTCGATGCTAATAGCGTCACCGCCTAGAGTAATGCTAGCGTTAAATACTGTAGCGTGCTCGTCTGAACCCTTAGTAGCTTCTTCTGCGCCTGGTTTTACAGTTACATTAGTGATATCTACATTTTGAGCTTTGAAATCAGAAATAAGAGAGTCTGCAGTCTCAGCAGTAGTGTTAGCATCTACATTTGTCATAATGTCTTTTAGGCTTTGCTCAGCAGCTGCGCCACCTTGGAAGGTATTAACTTGAGCGCTGATTTTCTCTGCAATGCTTAGTTTGTTTTGTAGAGTGTATAGATCACGTGAAGATGGCTGAACTAGGACAGCATTGACGAATTGAGCTAGAACATCACCATAGCTAGCGCCATTATTTAGAGCGTTTAGCCAGAACTCTTTGCCCTCAGCATCACTTGGGCGGCCTAGTAGTTGAGAGTAAAGATTCTCAACGAAAGCCTCTTTGCTGTTTGTGAAATCTGCACCTTTGCGGATATCTACTACTGCGTTTGCAAGAGCTGCAACACTAAGAGAGTTTGCACCCCATGTTACTGCTGAACCCTCTGCTGGGCGACCTGTGATTGCAAGAAATACTTGCTGAACTTGTTGATTTGTTAGTGCCATATTGGCTCCTTCTATAGAAAAATTTGAAAAGAGCAATTTTCAAACTTTTTTTTGGCAATTTTTCTCAATTTTTACCATTAAAATCAGCAATTTTTCACAATCAAATGAAAAAAATTTTTTCATCCGCATTTTTCTACCCTTACTACCCTTAACACCATATTTTTCGCCTTTTTCCTAATATATAATTTTCATTTTTTTACACCCTTTACAAAAAAAATTGGCTTTTTTTCGCAAATTTTGCGATTTTTTTGCTATACTTCGCCTCGGTATTTGAAAAAATACTTATCGATAAGGTGGCAATTTCACTCGCAAAGTTCGATGTACCCGCTATCTCGGCCATTTTTCTTGGCTATAGCGCTGGAGTTGAATGAGTATTGAAAATTGCTCTTTTCAAATTTTTCTATAGAAGGAGCCAATATGGCACTAACAAATCAACAAGTTCAGCAAGTATTTCTTGCAATCACAGGTCGCCCAGCAGAGGGTTCAGCAGTAACATGGGGTGCAAACTCTCTTAGTGTTGCAGCTCTTGCAAACGCAGTAGTAGATATCCGCAAAGGTGCAGATTTCACAAACAGCAAAGAGGCTTTCGTTGAGAATCTTTACTCTCAACTACTAGGTCGCGCAAGTGACGCTGAGGGCAAAGAGTTCTGGCTAAACGCTCTAAATAATGGCGCTAGCTATGGTGATATTCTATCTCAATTCATCAATGCTGTCCTAGTTCAGCCATCTTCACGTGATCTATACACTCTACAAAACAAACTCGGTATCGCAGAGCAAATCTCAGCTCAAATCAACACTTTCCAAGGTGGCGAAGCTAATCTAAAACAAATCATGGATAATGTAGATGCTAACACTACAATCGAAGATCTATCAAACGACCTAGAAGAGTTCAAAGGTCAAAATGTAAATGTAGCTACTGTAAACGTAAACACAAAAGCTGACAATGAGACTGCTACAGAGGGTAGCGAGGAGAGCGCAAGCGTATTTAATGCTACTGTAAACATCCTTGGTGGTGATATTAGCGCTGATGAGAACACTCTACTTCTAAATGGTAGCCGCAACTACAAAGACACTCTAAACCTAACTCTAAGAGCTAGCAAAGAGTCAGAAGATAAAGAAACAGTAAATATAGAAAATGTTTTAAAAGATGTTAACAATGTAGATGTTCTAAACCTAAATGTAAGAGACAACAACATCGCAGGTGTAAGCGGTGATATTAGCGTAGTTAAAAGCGCAACTTTCGCAGGTACTTCAAAAGACGAGCTATCAGTTACTAAAAACATGGATCTACTAGACACTGGTGCTGGTGATGACAAAGTGACTTTCACAGCTTCTACTAGCATCAAAGCTCTAAAACTAGGTAGCGGTGATGATGAAGTTATCCTAACAGGTGTAGCTACTGGCACAAAAACTAGCTACATCGACGGTGGTGCTGGCAACAATACTCTAACTCTAGTTAGTGGTGCTGCTACAAATGATTTCTCAAAAGTATCATTTGATAACATTGATATCATCAAAGCATCAGGTGACCTCTCAACAACAAAAGCAGCAATTCTAAACGCTGCTTCACTAGATGGTGCTAATCTATCTCTAGATTCTGCTGACACTGGTAACATACTAGGCATTCAAGTAACAGCTGCTAATGGTATCAACCTAAGCAAAATCGACTATGTAGAAGGCGGTTCTGGCGCTACTATCGCTATCAATGGTGTAAAAGGTGGCAAAGTTCAACTAAGCGACGCTACGATAACAGATAAAATAGTATTTGACAACAAAGCAAAAAGTGCAACTGTAACTGGCTTCCAAGCTGGAACTGATACTATCACAATCAACAAAACTGATGGCTCAACTGCTACTGGTCCTGCTACTGCATACACAAACAAAGGAGCTGCAACTGTATTAAAAGATAAAGTTATTCTAGATACAAATGCTCTATTGACAATCAATAGCAAAAAAGTAACTGCTGATCTAGTAAATGGCTTTAGTGACCTTTCTACTGATCTTGCAGCAGCTGGTGATATCGGCTATATCGCTCAAGTAAAAGATGGAACTACAAATCTTTACAAAATCACTAACAACGCAACAGCTGGTCTAGACACTGGTGATAAAATAGAGCTAGTAGCTACATTTGATGCAGCTCTTGTAAACGCAAGCTTCAATTCTTAATCTAAGCAAAAATATCTAATTCTAGATATAAAAAGCCCCTTGGGATTTATTCTCAAGGGGCTTTTTGCGTTTATAGGAATTCTAGAATTCCTAGCTTCGGTTGCTTTGCTCCCTCGCAATGACGCAGGGAATTCTAGAATTCCTAAGCTAAAAACACCCCCGCACCCCCAACCAGCGGATGCGAAGCGAAAAAGAGCAAAAAACAAAAATAAATTCAAATCTATTTGCCAAATCTTGCTATAATGGCGCAAAATTTCACACAAAAAGAGAAAAAAACATGACAAATATAATCCTATGCGGTGGTTCTGGCACTAGGCTTTGGCCACTATCACGCACTTTGCTGCCAAAGCAGTTTGTAAAAATGGTAAATGGACAAAGCCTCTTTAGCCTAGCACTTGGGCGCCTTGCTAAGGCTGAACCAAGCTCAAAAAACATAATAATCTGCAACGAAAACCACTACTTCCTAGCCCTAGATGAGTGCGAGGGCAAAGACGCTAGCTTTGTGCTAGAGCCTTTTGGGCGAAATACCGCTGCTGCCATAGCCTTTGGCGCGCTTAGCGTGGATAGTGACGAGATACTTTTTGTAAGCGCAAGCGACCACATAATCGCAAATGAAAGCGCCTTTAAAGCCGCAATTAATGACGCAAAAGCCCTAGCAAATGAGGGCAAGCTAGTCACCTTTGGCATCACGCCTGATGAGCCAAACACCGGCTATGGCTATATCTGCGCAGCAGAAAAAATAGAGCATGGATATAACGTCAAAAGCTTTACTGAAAAGCCAGATCTAGCCACAGCAAAGCAGATGCTAGCAAGTGGGGGATATTTTTTTAATAGCGGTATGTTTTGCTTCAAGGCTGGTGTGCTGCTAGCTGAGCTAGAAACTCACGCTCCAGAGGTGCTAGCAGCTGCTAAAAAAGCCGTAGAAAACGCCAAAAAAGACGGAGCTATCACACGCATAAGCCCAGCTGATATGGACAGCCTGCCTGACATAAGCATAGACTACGCGCTAATGCAAAAAAGCCAAAATATCGCAATGGTAGCACTGGATGCTGGCTGGAGCGATCTAGGCAGCTTCGATGAGCTCTCAAAGCGCCTGCCTAGCTCGCACTACTACAGCGCAGGCTCTGCTGGCTGCTTTGTCCACAGCCCAAGGCAAGTAAGCCTAGTAGGCTGCGAGGATCTCATCGTCATAGACACCGCAGATGCCCTAATGATCGTGCGCAAAGGCTCTAGCCAAGATGTCAAGCTAATCTACAACCAAATCAAAGCAGAGCGCCCAGAACTAGCCCAAATCCACACCAAAGCCTACCGCCCGTGGGGCAGCTACGAGGTGCTAACAGAGGGCGCAGGCTACAAGCTAAAACGCATAATAGTAAAGCCTGCTGGCCGCCTAAGCCTACAAAAGCACACATATCGCAGCGAGCACTGGATAGTAGTAAGCGGCGAGGCGATAGTCCAAAACGGCGAGCAGAGCCTCACACTCTATGCCAACCAAAGCACCTATATCCCAGCAGGCGCGGTGCATAGACTAGAAAACAGGGGCAAAAGCGACCTTGAGCTAATCGAGGTGCAAGTAGGCAGCTACTTGGGCGAGGATGATATCGTGCGCTTGCAAGACGACTATAAAAGGGAGTAGCGGAGTTCTTGCTAGTTTTGCTGGTTTTTGCTCTAGGAATTCTAGAGCTGTTTGCTACATGGAATTCTAGTTTTTTACTCTAGGAATTCTAGAATGTATCCTAGGAATTCTAAAATTCCCTACTATGTCATCCCCCAGCTTGACTTTCTTTGTCATCCTCGGGCTTGACCCGAGGATCTCATCACAAATAAATCTAAAATTCCCTGCGTCATTGCGAGGGAGCAAAACGACCGAAGCAATCTCTAGGAATTCTAGAATTCCCTAAAAAATACCCCATAACCCCAAAAAACGCAGATAAAGCAAGAGAATTCTAAATTTTAACGGGGTTTTAGGAGCGGCAGCCCCCAAGGGTTTAGGGCGTAGCCCCTATAAAATTAGCGAGCTGTGGGGCTTGCCCCACAAAAGCGAGCAAAAATCTAGAATTCCTAAGAATAAATTTAGAATTCCTAGAGATTGCTTTGCTTCGCTCGCAATGACGAGAATTCTAAAATTCCCTAAGCCTTGTGTCATCCCCTGACTTGAAGCCTGTGTCATCCCCGACCTGACTTTCTTTGTCATCCCCCGACCCATTCAGCGAATCTCATCACAAAGAATTCTAGAATTCCCTAGCTTTTACTAAATCCTGCAAGCAAGCTCTTAGCCAAAGCAACACTGCCTTTAAACCCCTACCATTTCATCATTTCAAGTAATTTAGCAACTTTTTTAAAACTTTCTCATTTTTGTTCCTTATTTTAAGGACTAAATTTACTCATTTTGATAATTGTTCTAGTATTGTCAAAAATATCTTTAAATATTTCTTAATACTTAACTCAAACTTAAATTCACAAGCAAATTTAACAAAGCACTTCTAAGCACTATTGCTACGATATTAGAAGCAATTCTTAAAATAAAATTTTGTATTGAAAATTGCTCTTTTCAAATTTTTCTATAGAAGGAGCCAATATGGCACTAACAACAACACAAGTAAACCAAGCATTTCTTGGTCTTTTGGGTCGCCCAGCTACTGGCGCAGAAGCAGCAAAATTTGCAGGTCAACTAGACGCTGCAACTCTAGCTCAAACTCTACTTACTGATGCGTCTTTTAAAAATGAGCTAAGTGTAGAAACTCTAAGCTTTAAAACTGTTGATCTTTTAAACACAGATCCAGCTGCATTTGTAGAGAGCCTTTATACTGCACTTCTAGGCCGTGCAAGTGACGCTGAGGGTAAAGCTTTCTGGCTAAGCGCAGCTGGTGCTACTCCAAATAGAGCTGATGTAGTATCTCAGTTCATCGCAGCTGTTCAAGCTCAAGAAGGCACTGCTGATGCAAACGCATTTGCTGCTATCCAAGCAGAAGACAAAGCTCTTGCTAGTGCTTGGGTTGAAAGCCTATATAACAACCTAGCAGGCCGTGCAAGCGATGCTGAAGGACTAGATTTCTGGACAAACGCTATTGTAAGCTTTACTATGACTCCAGCACAAGTAGCTGCTTCATTTGCTGCTGCTCTAGCACTTCAAGGCAACACAACAGAAGATGGTCAAAACTTCGCTGCTAAACTGGGCGTAGCTGATAACTTCACTGCTAACTTCAAAGATTTCAACAGCCTAGTTACTGCAAACGAAAAAGCAGAGCAACTTAAAAACCTAGTAACAATGATGAACGGTGTAAACAAAGATAGCCAAGTTGATCAATACACTCAAGAAATCACAAAAATCACTGACGAGTATCAAAAGATCGCTGCTATTCAGTTCACTGCAGCTGATGATGACAACCTAGGCATCGATCCAGAAACAGGCGAGAGCAACCTAAAAGGCGCTGCTAACTTCACAGGTACTTACAACCTAACTGACCCTACAAAAGGCACAATCCAATCAAGCGATAGCGCTACTGGTACAGAGGCATACCTAACAGATACTCTAACAGTAAATGTAACTGGCTATGACAAAACTAATCGCGCAGACTTTAACCTAAGCGATCTACCAAGCACTTCAAGCGTTGAAAAACTAGTTATCAACAATGGTGCTGCTAATGTAAATGGCTCAGTAGCTGGTGACTTCCAATACATAAATGTAAATGGTACTGGTAGATTTGAAATCACTGCTAATACAAATAACGCTCTAAAAGATGTCTCTCTTAACTCAGCTGCTAGCAAAGATGGTGAGATCAACACATTTACTACTGGTAATGCGCTAGACAGCATTAAAACAGGTGCTGGCGATGATGAGCTAATAATCCTTAACACTGTTTCAAAAAGCATCAATACAGGCGCAGGTAAAGATACTGTAACTGTAACAACTCTAGGCAAAAACGCTACTGCTGATCTAGGCGCTGGTGATGATACATTTAATGGTTCACTAGATGAAGGTGCTAAACTAAACGGTGGCGCTGGCGATGATACTCTAAATATAGGTAGTGTAGGGAAAAACGCTAGCATCAGTGCAGGTACTGGTGATGATACTATTAAACTACAACAAGGCATCAATCACACAGACGGCAAAGGCAATCCTATCTCTACAGTAGAAATCGATGGTGGTGTAGGTAAAGATGTAATCGACTTTACTGAGCCTTCAGTAGTGGGTGCTAGCACAGACTTCACAGGCATCAAGTCTATCAAAGGCGTTGAGACTATCAAAGTACTAGACGGTATCAAACTAAAAGCTTCAGCTATCAGCGGTCAAAAAATCGAGCTTGATAACAATGGTAATCTAATCCTAGATGCAAAAGATGCAACTAGCGTAGATCTAAGCAAACTTAGCCTAGCAGACGCTGCTAATGTAAGCCTACAAATAAATAACCTAAAATCAAACATCACTCTAAAGAAAACTGATACAAACAGCAACTCTCATATTGCTGAGACCATCACTCTAGATAAAGATGCTAAAGGTATAAAAATTAGCAACTTTGAAGTAGCAGATGATGTAATCAAAATCTCTGGTGTTGATGTATCAGCTGATAAACTAGGAAATGCTGTTACTCCAGTATCAGTAGAACGCAACAAAATATATGAGCTTACTACAACTGACAATAAACAAACTGTAACAAAAACAAATATTGAAGATGGTTTATTGGGTGTAGATCTAACTAATGTAGCTGATGGTGATGTATTCTACATCGCTAGATCACTTCAAAATGCATCAGGTAGCTCAAACAACACTGTAGTATACAAAGTATATGTTGGCAAAGCTGTAAATGGCACAAGTAAAATCGCTAAAGTTGATACTCTAACTACTATCAACACAAAAGATATAGACTTTACTAAAAACTTTGTAAAAGCTGATGACTACGCTGAAGTTATTGCGCCTGTTAATGGAGTAGTAACTATACCTAGCGAAGGTACTGACCCTATATCTATCAAAACTGATAATCTAAAAAATGATGGAACCCTAACTATCTCAGGAACTGGTGTAGAAACCAAAGAAGTTATAGTTCCTAGCGCAAAAGGTCAAAACATCAATGTTGCTGTAGAGACTAAGGTTAAATCACTTACTCTAGGTGACGCTAACGAGACTATCACATACACTGATGCAACTAAACTACCAGAAACAATCAATGCTGGCGCTGGAAATGATACTATAGATCTATCAGCTATTGCTGCTAGTGGCAATCTAACAGTTAACGGTGGCGTTGGCAGAGATACCCTTATCATCAGTGGAAATAACACTATTACTAGCTTAAAAAGTGTTGAAAGTATCAACATTTCAGGCACTAGCATCAATGCAGATGCTCTTAGCGAGAACAATGCTTCAGTAGATGTAAGAACTATAGAGCTTGTAAATGGTAAAACTGCTAAAGCAACCCTAACTGTAGATGCTTCTGGTGCTACAAGCGATATAAATCTAACTAAGTATTTCCAATCTGGTTCAGGTGACAAAGCAGTAGCTCTAGACATTACAAATGTAGCTAACAATGTTAACCTTAACAAAACTGGCAACATCGCTGAGACTATCACTCTAGTTGATACTGCTATTAATGACAAAGCTGTAAAAATCACTGGTCTAGCTACTGGTGATATTGTAAAAGGTGGTGCTCTAGCTAACACTATCAGCGGTCCATTTGTGCTTACTAGACCTAGTGGAGAGAATGCTACTACTACTCTACAAGGTAAAGCTGCTTACTACATAGATGTAAATAACACAGATGTCTCAACAGCAGCTAAAGCTCTAGCAGCTCTAGGCAAGGTTACTCTAGCTAATGGAAGCGAAGCTCTTGTAGCATTTAACACAGACAAAGGAACATACATCTACTCAGTTTCAGGTGCCGCTAGTAATCTAACAGCTACTAACTTCACTCTAGCAGCTATCGTTGATGACAAAATCAACAACCAAGATAGCATAAAAAATGGAGTGATCACATTTACAGCTAATGACACTCCAATAGCGCTAAAAGCTGTTACTAAAACATTTGCTGATCTTGGAGGTGAACCACTAGACCTTGCTGGTGATAAAGTAGACAAAGATGCAAACGCTATCATTGTAAATGGCGTATCTGGTCAACTAACTGTAAGTGGCGCAAATGCTCAAATTGAAAAAGTAGATGCATTTGTAACAGGTGCTTCTGGTAAAGTAACAAAAGGTACTGGTGCTGATAATGCTACAATCAACCTATTCCTAGGTGGTAGTGAAAATGCTAGCGGTACTATCACAGCTGGCAATGAAACTTTCACAGCTGATCTAACAAGTACTGGCGCTACTAATGTATACATCAATACAAGCAACGCAAGTGGCATTACATTTGATAATGTTAGTAATTTTGGTGGCAAAATAGTAGACCTAAAAGGTAAAGCAGCAGCTGATGTGGCAGCTACTGTAAAAATAACAACCGCTATAGAGAAAACAGGAACCGATAATAATGTAATAAAAGTATCAGACCTATTTAGTAATGTAACTAGCAATGATTCTATCACTTTCACTGCTGCAAGTACTGCTACTACAATTGAAGGTTCATCTGGCACTGATACTCTAGTAGTATCTGGTAGCTATAATGTTTTAACTGATATTAAAGACATAGATGTTCTAACACTAAGTGGTGATACTACTCTAAAAGCAGCTGCTATCACTGGTGACACATTAACTATAAATAGTGGTGGTTCTACTAAACTAAGTGTAGATGCTAGCGGTGCTGCAACTGTAGATCTTGGAAATCTACAAAAAGGCAATGCTGCTGTAACTGTTAATCTAACAAATGTGAAAGCAGCAAATGCTGATATAACTCTAAGTGCTAAAGATCAATTTGTTGAGACTGTTGAAGTATCTACAAATGACCTAAATGCAACTGAGAATATCATATTAACTAACTACCAAAGTGCAACAGATAAAATAAAAATTGCAAGTGGTGCTATTGCTGGCAGTTCTGGCACTGTAGCTGAAGTTCAACTAAAAACTGCTATAGGTAATATCTCATATGTAAAAGCTGCAAGTGGTGTTTTGGTACTAGAAAAAAGTTCTAATACTAAAGTAGATGCTGCAGATGCAACACTAGCAAATGCGCTAAACGCCCTAAACAATGGTCTAAAAAATAGCGATAGCAGTGCTATTTTCGAAGCAAACGATGTTGTTCTATTTAGAGATGAAGCTGCAAATAAATCATACCTAATCGGTATTGGTCAGCTTAGCAATACTAAGGATGACATCGTAGTAGAACTAGTAGGAGCTACTTCTCTTACTAGTCTTACTGATGATAATTCTAATGGGTTTACAGTAACTTTTGCTTAATCTCTTAGAGCTTTAAGCCAACCCCTTAGGGAATTCTAGAATTCCCTAAGCACACTAGAATTCCCTAGGGAATTCTAGATTAACCTCGCCCCTAGAATTTTAGATAGAAATCTAGAATTCCTAGGGGCTTTTTGCGTTTATATCATTTGTGTCATCCTCGGGCTGTTTTATGTCATCCTCGGGCTTGACCCGAGGATCTCTAATACTAGGAATTCTAGAATTCTCGTCATTGCGAGAGAGCAAAGCGACCGAAGCAATCTCTAGGGAATTCTAGAATTCCCTAGGACTTATCTCATCACAAATAAATTTAGAATTTCTATAGAGATCCTCGGGTCAAGCCCGAGGATGACATAGTAAGAAATTCTAGAATTCCCTAAAAAATACCCCCTAACCCCCAACCAGCGGATGTGAAGCAAAAAACGCAAATAAAGCAAGAGAATTCTAAATTTTAGTGGGGGTTTTTAGGGGCAGCAGCCCCTAAGGGTTTAGGGCGCAGCCCTTATAAAATTTGCGAACTAGGCTTATCCAGCCTAAAAGCGAGCAAAAATCTAGAATTCCTAAGGATGAATTTAGAATTCCTAAGAATAAATTTATAATTCTTAGAGATTGCTTCGGTCGCTTTGCTCTCTCGCAATGACGTAGGGAATTCTAGAATTTTCTATAGAGATCCTCGGGTCAAGCCCGAGGATGACACAAGGCAAACTGGGAAATGACAGGGAATTCTAGAATTCCCTAGCAGAAATATACTTAGTTTTTGAACATAGTATCTAGGCGGTGGATAGTCTCAGTGGTGATATCGCCTACAAGATACTCTAGCATGATGTAGCCAAGCACTAGCTGGTGGCCAGTGTTTAGCGCGTCTATGCGGGTTTTATACACACGGGCGCGGGCGTCAAACAGCTCCACAATAGAGCGAAGTCCCTCAGCATATCCACGCTCGATAGCAGTCTCGTAGAGTCTAGCAGTCTCTAGAGATGCAAACATGATTTTCATCTGCTCTAGGTAGTTTTTAAACTCGCTTATGGCTGTTTGCTGGCTGATTTCTACCTTGCGGCTGGTGTCTAGCTGCTTGCTCATAGAGCTCATTTTTAGATACTCGCCCTCTTGGACGCGTGAGACTGAGTGAAGTGAGTTAAATATCGGTAAAGTAACTCTAAACATAGTCTCCCACTTGCGCTTTTCATCACCAAAGGTAGCTTTGTCTTTGTATTTGTTGTCTGAGTAAGTTACGCTTATATCAGCATTTGGTAGGAATTCGGTGTAGCGTTTTTGCTTTTCTTTTGTGGCGATTTGGGTTACGATTTCGCTTTGTTTATACTCGAAGTTTGCTAGGACATTTTGGTATTTAGCAAGGCTAAGTCCGTCAAAAAAGTCTAGTTTGATGGTCTCTACATCGTTTTTTACAGCTACTCTCTCGCCTACTAGCTTGGTAAGTTCTAGCTTGGCAACTTCGATTTGGCGTTTGGCGATGTTTACATCAAGCTTGGCTTGGTCGTAGCGGACTTTTGCCTCTAGGGCGTCCATTTTGTTTGCTAGACCCATTTGAAGCTGCTTTTGCATTTGGTCTGATTTGGCTTTGTTGGCTTCTTCGTAGCTGCTGGCAAGCTCTAGGTTTTTGTTCGCAAAGGCTAGGTCAAAATACGCTTTTGCAACGCGGCTTGCTAGCTCTTGGCGAGTGCTTTCGTGCGTGATTTTATAGCCTTGTTCTCTTAGACCCTCTTGGCTGCGTGATATCCATAGATCAGGGCGAAATACCTGCTGACGCAAAGTGATGCCGTATCTTTGGAAGGTTTCGTCTAGTCTGTATTTTTCTTTGCCCTCGTAGGCTTTGTCGTAGCGCTCGCCGTTATAAGAATAGCTAAGCTCTAAGCTAGGCAAAAGTAGCGCAGTGGCCTGCCACACACGCTCACTAGCAGCCATGCTCTCAAAGGCAATGCTCTTTAGCTGCTCATCGTGCTGTAATGCCATCTCATAAGCCTCGCCAAGTCCTATGGCACGCTCTGCGCTAAGCAGGCTTGCGCTAAGGGCTAAAATACTAAGTGTTTTTTTCATTTTCTCATCCTTGTTGTTTGCTTTAGTGAATTCTAGAAAATTCTAAATATAAAATTAGGCTCCAAGATTGCGGAGCAATTTTTATCTAGCAGGCCGCAGCACTAGCCTTTGAGCGCCGTAGCTGAGCGTTCGCAAAAGTTCTGCGACAGCTTTTTGCTATGCACCCACTAACTCAAGCGTAGCGCAAAAAGCAAGCAGAAGCTTTTGCGCAAGGCGCTGGGCTGCGCAAGGCTTGATAGGCAAAAAGTGCCCGCAAACTGAGCCCTAAAACTTTTAATCCTCGTTAAAGGCCTTTTTAAGCATATTATCAAACGGCTTTAAGAAATAGCTTAGCAAGGTTCGGCGGCCTGTTTTTACTATAACTTCAGCTGGCATACCAGGAAGCAAGAAAAAGCCGTTTTTCTCCACTGCTTTTACGCCCTCTTCTGTAAGCTCGGCTTTGATTTGATAAAAAGGATTGCCGTGCTGGTCTGTAAGAGAGTCGGCTGATACATAGCTAACCTTGCCCTCTATGACCTCGGCGGTCTGGGTATTAAACGCGCTAAAGCGTACATCAGCAGGAAGTCCTACAAAAACCTTGTCAATATGTATGGTAGGCAGCTGTGCTTCTACGATATACTCAGCATTTGAAGGCACGATGCTCATTATAGTTTCACCAGGTTTTACAACGCCGCCTATGGTATGAGTGATAAGCTCGACTACGGTGCCATCTACTGGGGATTTGATAGCGGCGCGGTTTTGTTGGTCGTAGTAGGCTCTTAGGCGAGCGCTGGCGTCATTTAGTTTTAGCTTGGCGTCTTCGTATTGTTTTAGTACATCTTCTTTAAAAGTGCGCTCTCTTAGTAAAATCTGCTGTTTTGTCTCTGTGATTTGAACTTCTAGTCTAGCGATATCTGCGTTGCCACTAGCGATTTGCCCTGTGGCATCTACACGCTCACGCTCGATATCACGAAGGCGGATTTTGTCCGTTAGCTGCTCTTTGTAGAGGCGTTGCCACTCCCTTGTTTCTTCGTTTAGCGAACCTACTCTTTTTTGGCGAGAGCTAACTATTGCTTGTGTTCCTGTGATTTGCTTTTTTAGCTGGTCTATGCGTTGGTTTAGGATGAATATTTCATCTTTTAAAAGCTTGTTTTGCTCATCAAAGATACTTTGCTGTCCTGCGGCAGCGGCTTTGAAATCAGGCTCATTTACCACTGCTTCATCCCAGATAATCTCATTTTTATTATCTCTTTGGGCTTCTAGGCGGCTTACTAGCACGCTAGCTTGAAGGAATTCTTTTTTTAGGATATCAATAGAGCTATCTACTTGGGCGTTTTTTATCTCTACTAGCACATCGCCGGCTTTTACTTGGCTACCGTCTTTTACATAGATTTTATTTACTACGCCACCTTCTAGATGCTGGATTTGCTTTTTGTTGTTAGCAACTACTACTTGACCTGGGGCTACAGCTGCGCTATCAAGTGGTGCTAGTCCCATCCAGATGATAAAAACACCTACAAAAATACCTACTATAATAAGGCCAAATTTTACTATTTTATCTTCTTTTTCAAACATCTTTTATCCTTGCTTGGCTTGTTCTTGATTTGCGATGGCAGCTGGCTTTATCACGCCTAGTTGCTCAAGCACAGCATCTCTTGCGCCAAAATACACTAGTTTGCCAGCTTGAAGTACGGCGATTTTATCCACTGCTTGAAGCACATTTAGCTTGTGGGTGATAAGGATGATAGTAGCTTTGCCTTTTATCTCCAAAAGTGAGCTATATAGTGCTTTTTCACCCTCTTCATCCAAGCTTGCGTTTGGCTCGTCTAGCACGATGATTTTAGGATTTTTATATAGAGCTCTTGCTAAGGCTACACGCTGGCGTTGTCCGCCTGAGAGGCTCATGCCACCAGCTCCAAGCTTGGTATCATAGCCATCTGGCAATCTAAGTATCATATCGTGGACATTTGCTTTCTTAGCAGCCTCTACTATAGCCTCGCTGTCAATCTCGCCAAATCTAGCGATGTTTTCTGCTACTGTGCCCTCAAATAGCTCTACATCTTGAGGCACATAACCTACATGCTGGCCTAGAGCGTCGCTATAATACTGATTTATATCAGCACCATCTATGCGAACTACGCCGTGCGCTAGAGGCCAGATGCCTAGCACGGCGCGAGCTAGAGAGCTTTTTCCAGCTGCGCTTGGGCCTATTAGCGCACACATATCGCCAGCTTTTAGCTCAAAGCTAACGCCCATTAAACTAGGTGCTTTTGCCCCAGGTGGCACTAGAGTGACAGCCTCGCAAGCAATAGCACCTTGTGGATTTGGTAGGCTAAGTTTGTCACGCTCTACTGGGAAATCAGCTAAGAACTTATCAAGACGCTCGTAGCTTTCTCTTGTGTTTTTATACTGTTTCCAGCTAGCAATAAGCAAATCAAGTGGCGCAAGTGCTCTACCCATGATGATAGAACCTGCTATCATCATACCTGGTGTTACTTCCATCATCACCACTAGATACGCACCAAGTCCTAGCATGAGGCTCTGGCTCATCACACGCATAGTTTTTGAGATATTAGAATATAGCCCTGCTTCTGCGCTCGAGAGGGCGTGAGAGTCTAAAAATGCTTTATGGCGTTCTTTCCAGTTTTTCTTTAGAGCTTCGTTCATACCCATGGCGTTGATTACTTCGGTGTTGCGAAGGTTCATGTCTATTAGGCGCATGGCAGCGCGGTTGCTTTCATTTGATTTTTTAAGTCCGTTTTTGGTGGCGTTTTCATTTAGCAATGCAATACCAAATAGCACAATAGCAGATGCTAGCGCAAACCAACCATAAGCTGGATGAAATAAAAATAAGATCAAAATATAAATAGGCAGCCACGGAGCATCTAAAAAGGCAAAAATGCCATTTGTGCTCATGTATTGCTTGATAGCATTTAGATCGCTCATAGCCTGAGAGCTAACACGACCTGGGTGGCGAGATGAGAGCTTGAAAATCGCATCATACACACGCTCTGAGAGAGTTTTGTCAAGCTGGGTGGCAAAAACAATGAGAATTCTAGAACGCAAAACCTCAAAAATACCCATCATAACAAACAAAATCATTACTATAAGCGTAAGGAAAAACAGAGTGCTAAGGCTACGGCTAGTAACAACTCTATCGTAGAGTTGAAGCATATACATAGGTGGGGTTAGCATCAAAATATTTACAAAACAGCTAAAAAATGCCGCATACCAAATACAGCGTTTTGATTTGGTTATGGCGTCTTTGAGTTCTCCAGGTTTTAGCATTTATATCTCCTAATAATTAAGCCAAAAATAAGGCTGTGATTATATCTAAATAAGTTTAAAATTGAGTAAGATTTTTAAATTTTTATTTTTTTATAGCAACAAAAGTGGCGAAATTTCCCCAGCGGAAAATACACTCAAATGTGCTAAATCCAGCCTCAAAGCAAAGTTTTTCATTGTCTTTTGCGCTAAGTGGGATTAACACCGAGCTTAGAGCTTCTTTTTTTTTAGCAATTTCTAGCTTTGAGTAGCCTTGCGCTTCTTTATACTCTTCGTAAATCTGCGTGATAGCTGTGTTTATGGGCTTTGCGCACTCTAGCTTTTCGCTTAAAATCAGCACTGAGTTTTTGCGCAGGCTAAAAAAGATTTTTTTCAAAAAATCTGCCCTTAAATGTGGCTTTAAAAACTGCAAGGTGTAGTTTAGGATAACAGCGTCATTTTGCCCTAGTTCATTTGTGAGTATGTCGCCTATAATGAGCTTTATTTTTGCGCCGTGAGCGGCTGCTTTTTTGCTAGCTAGTTCTATCATAGCAGCACTGCTGTCAATGCCTACAAGCTCTAAATCATCCCTTTTAGCATGCAATTCTAAAAGCGTGCTAGCAAGCGAGCAGCCAAGGTCAAGCACTCTAGCGTTTTGGCGCAGGGTTTTTGCTAGTAGCAAGCAAACTAGCTCGCTGCTAACCTTATAAAAAGGAACCGAGCGAGAAATCATATCATCAAATACGCTAGCTACGCTTTCGTTAAAGCTAAACTTCTCATCGCCCCAACGCGTAAATATATCGTCTCTCACTGCTCTACCACTCTAGCGTGAGTATCATCCTCTCGCAGTGTAAGATAGCAAGCATCTCCGGCTGATTTTGCTATTGCGATGTCTTTGGCAATCTGCGCTTTTAGCTCTGTTAGTGAGCCAAACTGAGCATTATCTCTAATGCGCTCTATAAAGCAAACTCGCAGTTTTTCTGGTGCTACCTCGATCTGCTCGTCTATAACATGCGTCTCAATGCTGTATTTGCCATCTGTGCTAAGGCGGTTTCCTACGAAACTAACAGAGCAAAAGGTGTTCTCGCCTATGCGTGTGCGAGTAGCGTATACGCCCTGTGCTGGGGCTAGATAAGGCGTGATATCGAGGTTTAAAGTAGGATAAAGCTCTTTTTTGCCGATGCCCTGCCCTGCGATGACCTTGGCTTCTATGCTATACTCTCTGCCTAAAAGGCGGTTTGCCCTATATATATCGCCATCTTGTAAAAAGCGTCTAATCGCTGAGCTGTGAACACCCATGCCATCAAAGCTAAACTCAGGGATGATGATAACCTCGCCATCAAAAAGGCTTTTTAAGTCGTATTTGTCCCAGCCTCTGTCTTTGCCAAACTTAAAATCATAGCCTACTACAATGCGCTTTAAGCTTGGAAAATCACGCTTTATAAGACCGATGAAATAATCACCTCTTAGGTTTTTTACAGTATCAAGTGGGTAAAAAAAGCAAGGAATTTTAGCAAACTCTTCTCTGCGCCTAGCTGGAGTAAGATTTGCTTTTGGGCTCTCGATCACGATGAGTGCGCCATTATCGCCTAGGGCTTCTATTAGTTTGTTGTGCCCTCTGTGAAGTCCATCAAATGAGCCAATAGCCACTGCTTGGACTGATTTTTTCGCATTATCAGGCATTTTTGTTCTTTAATTATTTTTTAATCTAGAATTCCTAGAAAAATCTAGAAAATCTAGAATTCCTAGGAATTCTAGATTGAAAACAAATAGGAATTCTAGCCCTAAAGCTGCTAAAAATAGCGAGCTTAAAACACTATTAGCGTTTGCTAAATTGTGGTGAGCGGCGTGCTTTGCGGCGACCGAATTTCTTACGTTCTACAGAGCGAGAGTCGCGAGTTAGCAGACCTGCTGGTTTTAGGCTAGCACGGAATGCTCTATCAAGATTTGATAGTGCTCTTGCGATGCCGTGGCGAAGTGCTTCAGCTTGAGCTGAGTAGCCGCCACCTAGAGTTTTTGCTGTAACATCGATCAAAGTCTCTTGTTTTGTTACAAGTAGAGGTTGAACTACTTTTAGCTTGATGGCCTCGTGGCCACCTAGCCAAGTGTTTAGATCCATGCCATTTACTTCGATTTTGCCCTTGCCTGGCTTGATCCAGACCTTTGCTACTGCGCTTTTGCGCTTGCCTGTTGCATATGTAGTCTTTGCCATTTTTATCCTTTATTATTTGCCAGTTTGGGCAGTGTGCGGATGCTCGCTGCCAGCATAAACATAGAATTTTTTGATCATTTGCTTACCAAGTTTTGTTTTTGGTAGCATTCCACGCATCGCAAGCTTATAAAGCTTTTCAGGTTTGTTAGCTAGTAGTTCGCCAAATTTCTCGCTTTTTACTGAGCCAAAGTAGCCTGAGTGGCGGTGGTATAGTTTGTCCTCAGCTTTGTTATTACCAGTAAAAGTAGCTTTGCTAGCATTTACGATGATAACATTATCGCCACAATCTACATTTGGAGTGTAGCATGGTTTGTGTTTGCCACGAAGCAAAGTAGCTGCTTTAGTTAGCAAGCGTCCAAAAATCTCGCCCTCAGCATCAAGCACGATCCACTCGCGCTTTACTTCATTTGGCTTTGTGATATTTGTCATTTGAAGCCTTTCATGTTTTATTTTTTTTAAAAAGCGTAATTATATATATTTAATCTTAAAAGATACTTAAATTAAGCTATATTTTAGCTGGGAATTCTAGAATTCTCTCTAGAATTCCCTAAGCAGTTTTATCTAGCAAAAAACTCGTAGCTGTAAATGCCGATTTTTGTGCTATTTTCATCGCTTGAGTCGATTTTTATTTTTATTTGCCAGCGACCTTTTTTGCTTACTTTAAAAGGCTCGCTTATTAGCCCATTTGCCGCAAATTTTAGCGTAAAAGGTGCGTCATACTCGCTAGTATCAGGACGAGTGATAAAAGCATCTATTTTGCCAGTATTTGCCTTTGTTTTTAGCAGTAGTTCAAAGCTAGCATTGCTATCAGCTACTTTTACTACACGCTTTTTGCGAAGCTTCATCCCTTCTTTTACCTCATATCCATTAGCAAAAAGCAAAAACTCCCCCTTGCCAAATTCTGCCTCAAAAGCATCATGCGCTGCGTCTATTTCATTTATATTATCATCTACTTCTTGGTAGCTAGAAAACTTGCTATTATCTACATAAACCGGATAGTCCAAACACACATATATCGTATATCCGCAGGCAACTATACAAGCGATAATACTAAGCAAAATGCCATAAGGCCAAAAGGTTTTTTTCTCATTTTTCATTTTTTGCTCCGTTTTTTGCTATAAACTCCAAAATAAAGTTTGCTTGCATCATCGCCGCAACCCCAACTCGTGGCGCCATAAGGCCATTTCCTATGCTAGCTGCGTCTTTTAGATCGCCACAGATCCAAACATTGCTAGCAAACTGCGTGATTTTTATCTCCTCACTTCTGCCATATCCTGCTATGCCACTAGCTGCGATGAGAGGTTTTGATAAAGAGCTTATTATCATCGCTTTACTCTTTGCGTTATCAAAGCACTCAGCTACGATATCACAAGGCGCAAAAATCTCATTTACATTGCTCTCATCAAGCCAAAGATCCTTAGTCTCCACGCTTACAAAAGGATTGATTAAGGCAATATTTTCTTTTAAGGCAGCTGTTTTTTTAGCCCCCAGGTCTTTTAGAAAATACTGCTGGCGATTTAGATTGCTAGCATCAACCGTGTCAAAATCGCATAAAATCATCCGCCCTACTCCCACGCGTGCTAAGGCTATAGCCACAGACGAGCCAAGCCCACCAAGCCCAGCTATGCCCACGCAAGCATTTTTCAAAGCCTCATTTAGCTCAGGCGTGTTACGAGAATACATTATCTCACGCAAAAGCTCGCCTTTTGGAATTTGATTTTTATCCATAAAAATCACGCTGTCGTTTTCATCTAACTCGCAGTCGCTAGTAATAGCAAAACCACGGTAAAGCGTGATAGCATCATCACTCACACCAAGCTCAGCTTTTAGTGCAAAGAGGCTCTTGCTCTTACACTCACGCATTTGCGCATTTATTTTTAGACGCATTTTTATCCTTTTTGACTGATTATAGCTAGTATTTGTTAATGATTTTTTAGCGCAAACTCCACTGCTGCTAGCGTATCAGCAAAGACATAATCGCAATGCTCTTTTAAATCTTTTTCTTTACCATAGCCACAAAGCACGCCAAAAGCCATTGCGCCAGCGGCTTTTGCACTAAGGGCATCCATTATTGTATCGCCTATCATAAGAGCAGTTTTTGGCTCTTCGCCTAGCGTTAGCAAGGCTTTTTGCACCGGTTCTTTATCAGGTTTGGGGCGCTCTACATCATCCCTGCCGATTATAGTATCAAAATAATCTCCAACGCCAAGATGCTCTAAGAGAATTCTAGAATATTTGCTTGTTTTTGTAGTAACCGCAGCGATTTTTGCGCCAGTATTTTTAGCTAGAAGCAAGGCTTCATCACAGCCTGCTTTTAGCGTGGTGCCTGCTAAGTAGCTTTTAGCATAGCTTTCTTTGTAAGCTTTGATGATAGCAGGGATTTGATCATCACTTACTCCAAGTCTAGCAAACATAAAATCAAGTGGATAACCGATGAGTTCTAGTATAAGCTCCCTGCTTGGGCAAGGCAAACCAAGAGCCTGGGAAGCATCGCAAAAGCCCTGAACTATGGGCTCTGTGCTGTCAATTAGCGTGCCATCAAGGTCAAATAAAAATGCTTTTATCATTGTGGTAAGGCTGTAGTTTTGCCGGGTAAAATAGGCGCTGGTGACGCGCTGCCATCTTGGGCGTGATACACAACTTGTGGGAAAGGTATGTTAATGCCATTTTTATCAAAGGTGTTTTTGATCTCTTCATTTAGCCCAAAGTAAGCATCCCAGTAGTTTGGCGTGCGAACCCAGCAGCGAACGGTAAGGTTTATGCTAGAATCAGCAAATTCCAAAACGCCCACGAAAGGATCAGCCGGAGCTTCTGGGGCTCTTAGCACGGTTGGGTTTGCGTCTGCGGTTTGTATGATTAGCTCTCTTACTTTTTTGATATCTTCGCTGTATTCTATGCCAAAGACAAGGTCTACCCGACGGAATTCTTGAAGTGAATAGTTTATTATGCGGTTTGCGATTACTTGCGAGTTTGGCATGATTATCGTGCGGTTATCTGTGGTGTGGATTAGCGTGCTAAATAGATTTATCTCGCCAGCCCGACCGCTAACGCCGTTTATTTCTATAAAATCGCCTAGCTTAAATGGACGGAAGAATATTATCAGCACGCCTGCGCCTATGTTGCCAAAGGTGTCTTTAAAGCTCATACCGATGGCTAAGCCCACCGCACCAAGCACAGCTACAAAGCTTGTGGTTTCAATTCCTAGATTTGAAAGTGCTGCAAGCACCACGAAAATAAACAGTAAGGTTTTTATTATATTTAGCAAAAAGCCTGCTAACATAGGGTCAATTTTAATTTTTGAAATAATTTTTTCTAATATAAATGAAAACTTGTTAATTATCCATTTACCGACAAAAAATATCAGCAAAGATACGACAAATCTAATTGCATATTTGCCACAAAGCATGGCAAAACCGATATAATCAAAGTTTTTAAGAGATATAATCTCTAAGCCTAATTGTTCCACTTTTTTACCTTTTTTAATCTTAAAATATAGGGAATTCTAGAATTCTCTAGTACTCTAGAATTCTAGAATTCCTACAATCCAGAATTCCTACAATCTAGAATTCCATAGTGCTCTAGAATTCTAGAATTCCTACAAATAAAAAAAGCCCTAGCAAATTGCTAGGGCTTTGTCTTTGGGCAAAAGCCCAGCGCTTAATTCAGCAAAGATTACTTGCGGAATCTTGCATCAACACGGCGGTTTTTAGCACGACCTTCTTTTGTAGCATTGTCAGCGATTGGTTGAGTTTTACCATAGCCTACAGTGCTGATGCGGTTAGCTGCTACGCCATTTTTCATAAGCACTTTTGCAACAGCAGCTGCTCTACGCTCTGAAAGGCCTTGGTTATACTTATCTGAACCAACGCTATCAGTGTGACCCTCTAGGATAACTGTGTAATCAGGGTTAGCTATTAGTAGGTCTGATACTTCTTTGATTTTGTCAGCATAAGCAGTAGTTATCTCTGTGCTGTCAAATGCAAATAGAACGCCAAGGTCTAAGCGGATAACTTTCTCACAACCCCACTCATCAACAACATGACCTTTTGGAGTGCCTGGGCAGCGATCTACATTGTCTAGTACACCATCACCGTCCTCATCGCCGATCACAGCAGCAGGAGCTGGCAAAGCCTCATATCTCTCGCCAAGACCAAAGCCTAGACCTAGAGTATAAAGCTCTTTACCTTTACCATGGCGGAAGCCGATAAGCTCTCTAGCTTCTAGTTTAAGAGCTACACGCTCAGTTAGGTTAAAGCGAAGACCTAGACCAGCTTGAGCAAAGCCACCTTTTTCAACTTTGTCGTTTGATTTGTGACTGAAGTGTTGATAACCAGCACCAACTAAGCCATAGATACCAAAAGTATCGTTGATTTGCCAGATTTTTACAAGGTCAAGGTAGCCTCTAAAAATATTTGTTTTGTCTTTTTTACCAAAATCATAGCCGTTATCTTTGTATTTTACGCTTGGAGCAAACTCAGCACCAAGTTCGATTTGGCTTAGCCATGGTAGGTCAAGATTTCTAGCGATTCTAGCACCAAAGAATCCTTCGTCTTTGATACCTTGTTTGTGTGGGGTACCGTAGCCTATAAGTGGAGTAAGCTCGTAGTCATATTTACTAGCACCAAATAGTAAGCTAGCAGTACACAGTGCGATTGCAACTTTTTTCATTTCTGTCTCCTTAAAATAGAAATTTATAGGGCGCTATTCTAGCTTTTTTAAACTGATAAAAAGTTTAAAGAATTTAAAAATATCTATTTACTTTAACTTTAAAATTACTTCACTATAATTTCAAGGTAATTTTACTTTTAAAGGAGAAAAAATGGACGCAGTTGTAAAACAACTAAACAAAATTCAAGCTGAAGCTCACGCATTTTATGTAGCTTTTCACGACTATCACTGGAATGTAAAAGGTATGCAATTCTACTCAATTCACGAGTATACAGAGCATGCTTATGATGATATGGGTGATCTTTTTGACGATATGGCTGAGCGCGCACTTATGATAGGCGGCAGACCACTTATAAGCATCGATGAAATCGTAAAAGCTGGCAAAGGCGCACCTGTAGAGGCAAAAGGCGACTACACAGCAGATGCTGTTCTAGTAAATATGCAAAAAGCTTATGAGCACCTAAAAGCTGAGTTTATTAAGCTTGAAGAAGTGGCTGAAAAAGCAGGCGATCAAACAACAGTAGCAATGGCTCAAGAAGGCTATGGCAAGCTAGAAAAATCACTTTGGATGCTTCGCCAAGCACTTAGCAAGTAGGAATTCTAGAATTTTACTTTTGCTTAACAACTTTTATTTAAAGTTGCAAAATTTTTTTTAAGGAGAAAAGATGAAAAAATTTCTTGTTTCTGCACTAGCTGCGGCTGCACTTTTTGGTACTGCAAATGCAGCAGATTTTGAGGTTAGCGAGACTTCTAAAGTAGCTTTTAGTGTAAAACACCTAAAGCTAATGACAGTAGATGGAAGCTTTGGCAAATTTAGCGGTAAAATCAGCTATGATGCTGGCAAACTAAGCGCACTAGAGGGCAGCGTAGATGTAGCTAGCGTAAATACTCAAAACGGCAAAAGAGATGACCACCTAAGAGCAAATGATATCTTTGATGCTGCAAAATACGCTACAATGACTTTTAAAATGAGCGAGTTTAAAGATGGCAAAATCATAGGAACTCTAAATGTAAAAGGCAAAGACCACCAAGTTGCCCTTGATGCTAAAATCAGCGAAAATGCTGGCAAACCAGTAATCGCTGCAACTGGCGTGGTAAAAAGAAGCGAGCTTGGTCTTGTTTGGGAAAACAGTCTAAAAGACAGCGCAGCTAGCGACGAAGTTACTATCAATCTTGAGCTAAGCGCAAAATAATTTTTTTAATTTTCACTTCTTTTGCCCGGGCTTGTAGCTCGGGCTTTTTTTATGCTTGTATTTTTTTAAATCATTTTTAGTGTTATGGGGTATTCGTAGGAATTCTAGATTTCTAGATTGTAGGAATTCTAGATTTAAAACTTAGGAATTCTAGTTTTAAGACTTAGGGAATTCTAGATTTGTAGGTTGTAGGAATTCTATATTTATAGGTTGTGGGAATTCTAGATTTTATCTTAGGAATTCTAGTTTTAAGACTTAGGGAATTCTAGATTTAAAACTTAGGGAATTCTAGTTTTAAAACTTGGGGAATTTTAGATTTGTAAGTTGTAGGAATTCTAGTTTTAAGGCTTAGGAATTCTAGATTTAAAACTTAGGGAATTCTAGTTTTGTAGGTTGTAGGAATTCTAGATTTTAAAATCTAGAATTCCCTAGCTCCGCGGTAGCGGCAGTTAAAACAAGGCTCCAAGATTGCGAGGTGATTTTATTCGCCGCACGCCGACGATAGAATACATAATTCATCGAGGCGGGCGGCGGATAAAGGCGCCCGCAAGCTGAGCCAGCCTATAAAGTCTTAGAGTATTTTTTGCCTCTAAGCGCTAACCCCCATAGCACAAACATACCTATGCCGATGACATACACAAAGGCTGGTACTTGGACAGCATCGCCTGCTGCGTAGCTGTGCATGCCTGTTAGATAGAAGTTTACACCAAAATAAGTAAACACAATCACCCAATACGCAAACATACTAGCTACCGCAAATGTTAGCTGAGAGTTTAGGCATTTTACAAAGCGCATGTGAAGCACAGCAGCATAAACCAAAATGCTAATTAATGCCCAAGTCTCCTTGCTATCCCAGCCCCAGTAGCGACCCCAGCTTTCATTTGCCCACACGCCACCTAAGAAGTTACCAAAAGTAAGCAGACAAAGTCCTAAAATCATTGCCATTTCATTTATGCGAGTGGCTTCAAGTATATTTGTGCTAAGCCTTGTGTTTTCGCTCTTTCCTTGCAGGGCAAAAAGAAGCAAGGTAAAAATACCAAGTAGCGAGCAAAGCCCCAAAAAGCCGTAGCTTGCAGTAATTACGCTAACATGGATTGTAAGCCAGTAAGAACGCAAAACCGGCTGTAAGTTTGTAATCTGCGGATCTATCCAGCTAAGATGCGCTACAAAGAGCACGCAACCTGCTAAAATCGCTGTGAGGGCTAGACTGATTGCTGAGCGGCGAGAGAAGACAATACCAGAGAGTGCCAAAGCCCAAGCTATATAAACAAGACTTTCGTAGCTATCGCTCCACGGTGCGTGTCCGCTAATGTACCAGCGCAGAGCAAGACCTATTGTATGAGCGATGAAAGCTAGGATATTTACTATATAAACTATTTTAAATATCACATTTAGGCGCACACTGCTTGCTAGACGGATAAAGACCACGACCAAAAGCGCAAGTCCAGCGATAAGATAAACTGGCACAAGATTAGCAAAAATGTTGTATTTGTTAAAGGCAAGCTCGGCTTTTATGTGAGCTTCATTTGGCATGATGGCTGCACCTTCTTTTGCTTGGTAGGCTTTGATGGCATTTACAGCTGTATTGGCGTCATTCCAGTTATTTGTAGTAATTCCAGCATCAATGCCTGCTAGATACATGTGAAGTAGCGTGGCGATGATTTCTTTTTGTTCGTTATCAAGGTTTGCACCAGCTATAGAGTTTGGGTCATACCAAGTGTTGCTAGTGTCATTTTTGATAGGGAAAATTCTTAGCAAATCGCCATGAAGCATTAAATACAAAATATTTACCTTCTCATCTGCTTTTACTATTTCTTTATCTAGCGTGGTGCGAGCTGAGAGTGGCTTGCGGTTTGCTTCTTCGCTTTTGATTTTTAGCTTGTAGTTCATGTTTTCGCCATCTTTGATAAAAAAGTCATCAAAGCTAGCGTATTTTTGAGCATCACTTAGTCCCAAAAGCTCACGCAGACGCTCATCAGCGACCTTGATAATAGGCACAGTTCTCCATAGCTCAGGCGCATAAGTCATGCTAAGTAGCACCTCATCAGCTTTCATACCATTAAAGCTTGATGAACGGTAAAGCTTGTTTAAAAGCTCATTAGCTAGAGTATCAAGTGGCTTCATGCGGCCATCGTTGCTTTGAACTACTATTGTTTTTGCAAGTTCTGTGTGAGACTCATGAATTCTAGGTAGTTTGCTCATATCAAGCTCGCTAGCTCTTAGCTCGCCAAGGCTCAAAGCAGAGAACAAAACTAGCGCAAAAATAGCGCATTTTGGTGCCCCAGCCGCTATTAGCTTAGAGAGTTTGATAAAGCGTGAGTGTGGATTTATAAGGCTTAAAAACATTCCAAGTCCTAGTAGAAAATATCCTATATAAGTAGGGATTTTGCCTGGGTCGCGGTTTACTGAAAGTATAGTGCCGCCCTCGTCCATATCATAGCTGCTTTGGAAAAATCTATATCCACCATGGTCTAGCACATGGTTCATGTAGATATGATATGGATAGCTTGTATTGCCATCAATGACATTTACAAAGCTAGAATAGCTCATCGGCGAGCTAGACCCTGAGTAGCGCAGCATCTCAAAACGCTCAAGCTCTAAAGAAAAAGGCAAATCTATTTTCATAGGATTAAAGCTAGCTTCAAAGATTTTATCATCAGCGATTAGCTGCGAAGGCCTAGCGTTTACAAAGATATCCATAGGATAGCTTTTGCCATTGTAAATTAGCTCTGCTTTGATAGCGTCATTGCCGTTTTCATTAGCTTTTAGTGATACTAGCTCTTGTTTTGCGCTAGCTTTCATAGTCTTTGGCGAGAAGTGGATAATCTCATCAGCACTTTTTAGTGTATAAATGCTAAGTTCGCCCATTTTAACTTTTTCATCATTTTTTAGCTGGATGGCGTTCGTATCATTTATAGCGCCCATTTGGCGAGAGAGCAAGTTTATATTATTTGAGATATAAAACTCTCCATTTTCTAGGCTAAATTTTATATATTTGCCACTAGCTGGCTCTGCGTTAAAAGCAATGCTTAAATCGCCTACTTCCATGTGATCACCAGAGCGCAATGTAAGCGTTCTAGAATCAGCTTTATTTGAAAATACAAGCTCTAGCACACTTTCTCCATCGCTGCTATCAATCCACGCATAATCAGCATTTGGAACAAAACCAAGGTATTTTAACTCTGCTCTTTTGCCACCTAGCTCGCCTTTTAGGCTAAAGTCATTACCAAGCGATTTTGAGAGATACATAGGTTTTGAGACCACAGCCGAGCCATTTGCATCAAGCATGCGAAGCTGGATGTAGCTAAGAGAGGTGCGAACCTCGTTAGAACTCTCACCATTGCGGATATGAAGTATGCCCTCTATACCAAAATAGCGTGTAATCCCAGCGCCTACTAGTATAAAAAGAAAGCTTACATGAAAAATAAGCACCGGTAGTTTTTTAAGAGCAATTAGCTTATAAGCAAAGATGTTATAAAGCAGATTTATCCCTAAAATAAGATGAATCAGCCCAAACCACGCCGTGCCATAAACCATCGCCCAAGCAGTAGCTGTGTCGTAATAGCTCTCAATAAATGTCCCAGCCCCACAGGCTATGGCAAAAATGAGAAACCAAACTATCGCCGAAGCTATGCTTAAAAAGAATTTCTCTATCATTCTAGCTCCAAAAAAATTTTTAATGAGTGATTTTAACTATAAATAGTAAATGTAAGTGAGCGTTTTTGTTAAAAGCAAAAAAAATTTATCAATATTAAGAAATTTTGATATAATCTTGCCTTTAAAGCTTAGGAATTCTAGAATTCCTAGGGAATTTTGCGCAGGAATTCTAGATTTGGGAATTCTAAATTTGGGAATTCTAGAATTTCTAGGCTTTTTGGGGGTTAGGGGGTATTTTTTATCTTAGGGAATTCTCTTTAATGAATTCAAGTTGAAAGAATTCTAGAATTCCTATGAAATTCTAGAATTCCCTACTATGTCATACCCCAGCTTGACTGGGGATCTCTATATGGAATTTTAGAATTCCCAAAAATTCGTCATTGCGAGGGAGCAAAGCAGAGGGAGCAATCTCATTTATTAAGCCTTGAACGAGATTGCTTCGTCGTTCGTTTCACTCACTCCTCGCAATGACGGAATTTCCGCAATGACGGAATTTTAAAATTTTCTGTGATGAGATCCTAGGGTCAAGTCGGGGGCACAATGCTTAAAATTTGAATTTTATCAATTATGCTCTCTATTGTTGCAGAACTGTTCATTATTACTCCTTTTATATTAAATTTATTATCACGCATACAGCAATAATTACTATACCTATATAAAATAAAATATAAGAAATTACAGCAAATAAAATTTTAAAAATATATACAAGATTTTCACAAATTCTATATAATGTGCTACTGTATTTAACTCTACCATCGGCTAAAATAGATTTTAATAATGCACATTTTATAAAATAATCATATAAAGAACCGCTGTATTTTTTTGCATAATACGCGCTTAAAAGTAAGTATAGACCTATACCAAAAGAAACAACCCCAAATAAAAATGTTTGCTCAAACATATTTTATGTCCTTTTAATTTAAAATTTTGAATTTTTTCCACTGCTACTTACAGATACTATATCAGCAAGATTGTTGCTGTTTCTCTCAAATTTTGCTAGATCAAAATTATCTGTGTTTTGTATCTTGGGATATTTTTAGCCTTAGGAATTCTAGTTTTTAGGAATTTTAGATTTGGGAATTTTAGAATTCCTTAAAAAATACCCCTAACCCTGGGCCAGCGGATTGCGCAGCAAAAAAAACTTAGCAAGCAGCGGATGCAAAGTAAAAATAGGAATTCTAGTTTAAGGAATTTTAGTTTAAGGAATTTTAGAATTCCTAGGGAATTTTGCACAGGAATTCTAGATTAGGGAATTCTAGAATTCCTAAGGAATTTTGAGCAGGAATTCTAGATTAAGGAATTCTAGAATTCCTAGAAAATTACTAAAAACAAAAGCACTCTACTCCAAGCTAGCTGCGCTTTCGACGACTTTGTAGCTTTCTACATAATCGCCCTCTTTCATATCATTAAAGCCCTCTATGCCAACGCCGCATTCATAGCCTTTTGCTACCTCACGCACATCGTCTTTGAAGCGTTTTAGCGAGCTTACATTGCCCTCAAAAACAACCACACCATCACGGATCACACGGATTTTTGCGCCACGGTTTATGCTGCCCTCAGTTACCAGACAGCCTGCGATTTGACCGATTTTTGGCACAGATATTACTTGCTTGATTACAGCTTGGCCTAGTTCTTCTTGGCTGATTACTGGGCTCATTAAGCCGCTGAGCAAGGCTTTTACATCATCTATTAGATTGTAGATGATATTGTAGGTTTTTATGCTTACACCTCGTTCTTTGGCTAGTTCTTTTACCTCGCCGGTTGGGCGGACATTAAAGCCCAAAATCACGCTATTTGCGCTAGCACTTGCTAGTGTGATATCACTTTGAGTTATACCGCCCACTCCTTGGTGGATGATATCTACTTTTATCTCATCATTTCTAAGCTTTTCTAGGCTTGCTTTTATCGCTTCTAGCGAGCCTTGGACATCTGCTTTGATGATTACAGGAAGGCTTTTTAGGCTGCCTTCTGCGATTTTTGCGCTAAGTTCGTCAATGCTAACTTTTGTAGATTTGCTAAGCTCTTTTTGGCGCAGATATTCATATTTTTGCGCTGCGTAGTCACGGGCTTCTTTTTCACTTTTTACGCTTATTAGCGTCTCGCCAGCATCAGGCACTTCGCTAAGGCCGATTATCACACCACACTCGCCAGGGCCTACTGATTTTAGAGGATTTCCTAGATCATCATTTAGAGCTCTAACCCTGCCGTGAGCTATGCCAGCTACAATTATATCGCCTACTTTTAGAGTTCCATTTTCTACTATTATAGTAGCTACTGGGCCACGGCCTTTTTGAAGTGAGCTTTCTATTATCGTAGCTTTGGCATCTCTTTTTGAATCAGCTTTTAGATCCAAAAGATCTGCTTGAAGCAGCACGATTTCTAGCAGATCTTCTACGCCTTGACCAGTTTTTGCTGAGATTGCGCCAAACTCATACTCGCCACCCCAGTCAGTAGTAAGCACACCAAGCTCAGCAAGTCCTGATTTTACTAGATCTGGATTTGCGTTTTCTTTATCCATTTTATTTATTGCGATGATTATAGGCACATTTGCGGCTTTTGCGTGAGAGATCGCTTCTTTTGTTTGTGGCTTTACACCATCATCAGCAGCTACTACGATAATAGCGATATCAGTAGCATTTGCCCCACGCGCTCTCATCGCTGTGAATGCCTCGTGTCCTGGAGTGTCAATAAAGGTGATTTTACGCCCGTTTTTTTCTACCATATACGCACCCACATGCTGTGTGATACCACCAGCCTCGCCGCTAGCGATGCGAGAGTTGCGGATATAGTCTAGTAGGCTGGTTTTTCCGTGGTCCACATGTCCCATGATAGTAACTACTGGCACCTTTGTTTCGCTGCCACGGCCTTCGTTTTCGCTCTCATAAGCCTTGATATAATCAAAATCCTCTTGTTCATCTATAATGCTAACTTCTATACCGAACTCAGCACCCAAAATCTCAATCTCATCTTCATTTAAAAAGTCGTTTTTAGTTGTCATTTTGCCCAGTTTAAACAAAGCACCGATTACTTCGCTTACGCTTTTTTTGATCTTATCAGCAAACTCATAAAGGCGAATTTCTTTTGGGATTTCTACGCTTGTTACGCTCTCATTATCGCTATTTTTGATTACTTTTTTGTGCTTTTTGCGAGCACCACGAGATATGCCACCATCAAAGTTAAAACCTGTATTTTGCTGTGGCGTTCTATAAACATTTATTTGTTTTTTGGGCTCTTTGCGCTCTACTTCAATAGGCTTTAAAGTAAGATCAGGCAATACCACTACATCTTCATCATCAATTACTATATCGCTACCAAATGAGCCTAGCAAATCAAGCTTTTGCGAGCTTTCATGTTTTCCTGCTGGGCGAGATGCATTAGGCTTTTTCTCTTTTTTCTTTTTAGCTTGCGTGTTACTTTGGCCATCTAAACTAAACATAGATTCAAGATTTTTGCTTTGTTCTTTTAGTGGGCTTGGGCGTTCAGGCTCGCTTTGGCGTTTTTTTACTATTACTAGCCCTTTACGCTTGATTGACTCTGTTTTTTCAGGGATTTTTGGCTCATCTTTTTCATTTTTCATAGTGCTTAGTGCGTTTTCTACAGCGATTTCGTTTATTATATCAGCACTTGGAGTGCTCTCTTTTTGTGCTGGCTGCTCTTTTTTAGGGCTTGGTTTTTCTTGTTTTGAAGTTTCTTTTGTGCTTTTTTTCTCAGCTGTTTTAGTGGTAGTTTTTTTTGCAGCTGTTTTTGGCTCTGCTTTTTGTGCTGTTTTTGGCTCACTTTTTTCGCTGGTTTTTTCAGTAGTAGTTTTGGCAGTAGTTTTTTTGGCAGCTGTTTTTTTGGCTGTTTTTTTGGTCTCGGCTTCTTTTGCCTTTTTTTGACGCTGGGCTATGCTTGCTGGCACCACTCCACTTGTAGTATACTCAAATATCGCCTCAGCATCCTCTACACTCACTCTTGAAGTAGCGTTTTTGACATCAATGCCAAGCTCTAAGGCTTTTGCCACGATTTCTTTGCCCTCATAGCCTAAATCTGCTGCTATATCGCTAATTTTAACTGTATCTTGCATCAAAAGTCTCCTTTTTCATATGTGCCGAAGCGCCCCAAGGCTTTGCGTAGGATGTTTTCGTCCTTTTGCAAGCAGTTTTGGCATAGATAAAACGACCGGCAATTTTTGGGATTTTTTATGATTTTACCATCAATGCTGGCAAATCTTGCTAGTTCGTGCTGAAATAGCCGCATCCTACACACGACACACATACGGATAGGCTGATGAGATTTGCGCATTTTCGTCCTTAAAAACTGCGATTATATCATAATTTCAGGCTTTTTTGGCAAAAAATGCTTAAAAATTTAGCTTTTTTTGCTAGGAATTCTAGAATTCCTAGCAAAAAACTCAAAGAAAACTCAAAAAAAGCCAGATCACTAAAACATTGATAAAATCAATAAAAAAAACGCCACTTAGGCAAAGTATTGCTAGAGCACTTTTTGAGCTAAAAAATCTAAGTTCTAGTTTTTCAAGATTTGCTAAGGCTATAGGCGTAGCACCAAGGCAAAGCCCGCACTGAGCAGATGAGAGCAAAGCTGCCTCATAGTCCCTGCCCAAAACCCTAAAAGTGATGAAAAACACAAAAAAAAGCATTAACACAAGCTCTAAGCACAAAAGTACAAAAAGTGGCAAGCCAATATCTAAAAGCGCCTTTAAATCAATGCTCATAAGGGCTAAAGCCAAAAACAAAGCTAAGCAAAAATTGCCAAGCAAAGCTAGATTTTTGTGTGCTAATGTTAGCCCAAAAAAATAGCATAAAACTCGCAAAATAAGGGCAAAAATAAGGGCAAAAATAATAGCTGGCAAAGAAATAAAAAGCTTTATAACACTAGCGCAAAGCACGCAAAAAGCCAGTAAAAGCACAGAAATAATTGTGTTTTTTAACTCTTTTTTGCTAAAAAAAAGCATTAAGGCATTACCTAGCTCATTGCCTAGCTCTTTTTGGCTAGGGTTTTTTTCTTTACTTTCAAATCTAGAATTCTCTTTTTTCAAAACAAACTTTTCAATTAAAAAAGCCCCAAGCGGTGCACCTAAAACTGAGCCAAAAAGTGCGCCAAAAGTCGCACAAGCAATGCTTATATCAAGCGCATTTGTGATATTGTGAGGCTCGGTTTTTAACACCTCGCTCCAAAAAGCCCCCATACCAAAAGAGCCACTAAGGCTGATTGAGCCAGCAATAACTCCAAGTTCTTTTTGCTTATCAAAGAGTGAAATAATCGTAATTCCAAGTAAATTTTGTAATACCATAATAAAAGCACAAAGCCCTAGAAAAATAAAGAAGTTTTTTGAAAAATTAGATTTTTTGCTAAAATCAATGCTAAAGCCAAGCCCCAAAGAGGCAAAAAAAGCTAGCAAAAAGCTCTCTTTTAAGCTCTCATCAAAGCTGATTTTTAGCTCAAAAAAATGTGAAAAAAGCACTAAAACACTAAGCGCAAAAACACCACCCAAAACAGCAGCAGGCAAGCACAAAACACTAAAAATTCTAAGCTTTGAGAGCAAATAGCCAAAGCCTAAAATCAAAAGCCCTGCACCAAAAGTTTCAAAAAGCCCAAATGAAATCACTGCTGTCCTTTGGCAAATTCTAGAATTCTTAAAGTAAAGTCTAGAATTCTTAAAGTAAAGTCTAGAATTCTTAAAGTAAAATCTAGAATTCCTAAGCAAAAATAAGCTAGGAATTCTAGATTATCTGGACGCCCTCATTGTCTAGCTCATAAGCATTTACGCTAAAAGAGCTAAACTCGCTAGCAAGCAAATTTTTTAGCTTTTTGGCATCATTTTTGTAAACTAGATTAAAAAAGCTAGACCCACTGCCTGAGAGCGTGCTAAGAAGTGCGCCGTTTTGATAAGCTATTTCACGGATTTTAAATAGTTCTGGCACAGCTTTCATGCGAGCATCCTCGTGCATTTTATCCACTCCGCACGAGCGCAAAAGCTCATAGTCACCACTGACAAAAGCAGCACTCATAAGGCTTGCGTGGCTAAGATTGCTGACACAATCGCTGCGAGAGTAGCTAGCTTGCAAGGCTGAGCGAGAAGCCGCAGTTGAAATTTTGATAGGCGGGACTACGACCACAGCACGCAAATCTTCGCTTAAAGTGGCTTTTTTGGTAATTACACTATTGCCTTTTAAAATACTAACACAAAAGCCGCCGTGTGCGCAAGGAGCGATATTATCAGGATGTGGCTCGTAAGCTAAGCCAAGGTCAACTAGCTTGTTTTTACTAAGGCTAAAACCAGCGATTTTATAAGCAGCAAAAATCGCTGAGATGATAATAGCTGAACTTGAACCAAGTCCACGAGAAAGCGGAATTGCGTTTTTAAAATCAAAGCGAAAGTTTTTGCCTTTTAGCCCAAGTTCGCTAAGAGTGCTATTAAAGATATTTACAAAGCTATTATTTTTTTTAAGGCTAGAATTATTTTCGCCCTCGCCACTAATGCTAATTTGGCTAAAACTTTGTTCTGTGATTGTTATTTCATTGTATAACTTAATAGCAAGTCCAAGGCTATCAAAGCCAGGACCTAGATTTGCGCTAGTTGCAGGGGATAGAATTTTCATATTTTTCCTTTGTCTAAACTGCCTCTAAGACATAATTTGGCAAAACATCAGTGCTAATGCTAAGATTTTTTAGGCTTTTTGGCAAGCTAGCACTCACGCCCAAAATAGGCTCAAGGCTGATTTTATCATCATTTAGCACAAAGCTAAAACCTTTTTTAGCAGCGATAGGAGCATTACCATTTAGGCTAAATCCACTAACTGCGCCAAACTCACAGCCATAAACCCCAGCAAACACGCTAAGAGCGACAAAAGCTACTTTTAAGCCCATAAAAGAACCAGGTCCATTTACGTAAATGATTTTTGTGATTTTGTATTGTTTTTTCAGTTCGGCTAGAAGCTCTGTTATAGCCTCGCTGCTAGGCTTATCGCTGCTTAAACTCTGCTTTAGCTCGCCATTTTGGTAAATGCCAACTAATAAAGGCGAGCCGAGCGTGATAAAAAGTAGCTCACAGCTAGGCAAAGACACGAGATAGCTCTTTGCTTTCTTGGCTTTTAAGGCTTACAAGCTCGTAGTTTGAAGCATCGCTTAAAAGCTCCAAACTAAGCTTGTGATTTAACTCGTGGCTACCAGCAATCGCCTCATAATCACCTAGAATTTGCGCACCAAATACATTTAAATCACCAATAGCATCAAGAATTTTGTGGCGAACAAACTCATTTTCATAGCGCAAACCATCTGGATTTAAAATCTTATCGCCATCTATGACAATAGCATTATCTAGGCTTCCACCAAGTGCTAGTCCCATGGCATTTAGCTTTTTAACATCATCTAAAAAGCCAAAAGTGCGAGCACGAGCGATGTGCTCTAAGTAAGTTTTTTTGCTAAACTCAAAGCTAAAGCTTTGTTTGCCAATAGCTGCTGAGCGAGCAAAATCAATGCTAAAGCTAAACTTAGGGCTAGTGCTAGGGCGAAGTGCTACCATTTTTGCGCCATCTTTGATGATAACTTCTTTTTTTACTACTAGCACTTGTTTTGGCTCATCTAGTTCGCTTATGCCAGCTTCATCTAACATCATACAAAAGCTAAGAGCCGAGCCGTCCATTATAGGCACTTCATTTGCATCCACGCTGATTTTGATATTATCAATTCCATAAGCACTAATCGCACTCATCAAATGCTCTATTGTAGAGATAAATCTGCCACTCTCCAAGTCCCCAAGCACGGTAGCTAGCTGCGTGTTTTTGATATTAAGAGCTTTTGCCTCAAAGCTAGCATCTATATCAGAGCGATAAAAAACAATGCCAGTATTTGCCAAAGCTGGTTCTAACACTAATTTTACAGGTTCGCCTTTATGTAAGCCAATGCCGATATTTTCTACTTTTTTAGCTATTGTTCTTTGCTTTATCATTATAAAAACCTTGAAATTACTTCAAAAAATGTGCGATTTTAGCAAAATTTTTATAAATTTTGCTTAAATTACTTGCTGCCATCTATAATTTTTTTAGAATTTTCTAAAATATCATAGACACTTTCTTTCATCCATTTTCTATCCATCCACTCCTCAGGACGAACCTCTATGCCTTGAATCACCACACCAAAGTGCAAGTGATCGCCAAGCGCAAGTCCTGTAGTGCCAGTAGTTGCGATATTTGCCCCACTTGGCACTATTTCGCTTTGCTCGTGTGCCATGGTGGTACAGTGACCATAAAGTGTATAAAGTCCAAAACCATGGTAGATGATCATATTATTGCCATAAATGCCGTTTTTATCGGCAAATACTACCTCTCCTCCATTGCTAGCTACAATGCCAGCCATCGCTGTGCTAGCAAAGTCTAGTCCCATATGATAGCTCTCACTAAGCTCAGCCCCATCAAAGCTAAAAATGCGGTGATCGCCAAAGCTAGCCACCACAGCTCCATTTTTTAGCGGATAAAAAGGCGTGATTTTAAACTCGCCAAGCTTGTCCTCTCGTATCTGGCTGGTAATTTGCTCGATTATATCCTCATTTGCGTTGCGCAAGGTCTCATTTACAAACTTAAACTTAGCAATAGCGTCCATTTGATCAACGTCCTTTGCGTATTCATTGGCAAGTTCTGTTATTTTGCCGTCTATAAAGGCATTTGAGATAGCAATTTTGCTTTCTTTGTATTTTTTGCTTTGTAGATATAGTCTTATTGGCGTTTTGCTAGTATTTCCAGCCTTGTCAGTGGCTACTACTGAGGCAGAAAAACTACTCTCCACACTAGGCCAAGCTAGCAAAACAGCGTAATATCCGTCTTTATAAAAAGGCACTGGCTTAAACTTCTTGCCAAAAGAACTCTCTACATAAAGCTCACTAAGCTCGCCGCTATCATCACTAGCCATAAACACAGCCGAGGCTGCGCCGCCTTGGATAATTTTATAGCTTTGATTTAGCACAGCTAGCGCAGGGGCTTTTGCATCGATTACTACTTTTAGATTTTTTTTAGCTTCGTTTCCGCTAAAAAAGTTAGCCTTACTAGTGTCATTTGCGACGATGTCTAGCTTGTATTCTTGGCCACTTTTATACTTGATATTTTTAGGGAATTCTAGATTTAAGTTAACTTCTTTTTCTCCGCCAAAGCTTTGAGATATTAGCTTTTGGCTACCCTCAGCTGAGCTAAAAATCACCTCAACCTTACCTACGCCACTCTCATCACTGATAGCTACTTTAAGTGGTTTTTTAGGATTGTGATAAGTAGTGCCTGCTTTTTCATTTTCAATCTCTATTTTTGGCGCAGATTCTTCAAAAACGCTAACCCCAGGACTAAAAACCAAAACCCCAGCAGCAACTATCAATAAAACTACTATAAAAAAGATTTTTTTCATATTTCCTACTTTTAAAAAATTTTTTGATTATAGCACAAAGGCTAATAAAAAAGATGAATTCAGGCTAGAATTCTCTAACAAACATTATCTAGGGAATTCTAAAATTCTTACAAATCACAGCATCTATCCTAGCATCAATTGCCAAGCTTAGCTCTTCATCGCTTTCTACGATGAGCGCAATTTTGCTATCAAAAAGATAATCATCAGCTACGCTTTGAAGCTCTTTTGCTAGGCTAAGATTATTACAAACTACGAACTTTACGCCCCTTGCGTTTGAGATTACGGCCTGTAGTTTGTTTTTTACTAGCACAAACTCGTCATTTTGGCTGCTGTTAGAGGCGCTAAAATCGCTGATTTTTGGCGTTTTGCTACTAACTAATGGATGAGAAAAAAGTATCATTTTTTAGCCTTTTATCTGCTGGCACTCTTGGCAAAGTCCGCCTTTTAGCTCATCGCTGCTTACAAAAGTCCCGCACTTTTTACACTCACTCAAAGCTTCTATTTCATCATTTTCTTTGCTTTTTTTGCCTGATAGCTTTGATTTTAGCATGAAATAAATCACCGCAGCAATTAAGGCAAAAATTAAGATTTTTCCTAGCATTTTACACCTTTTATAAATACATAATTTCGCTCTTTAGCTTTTTTTATGCTGATTTGTGCTTTTAGCCCTGATAGTTCAGCTTCAATGCTAGAGCCTTTAAATAACGCAAAGAGTGTATTTTCATCATAAAAACCCTTTGAGAGGGAGAGTAAATCAGCCACCTTAAAAGCTGCCCTTGATGTGATAATATCGGCTCTAAAAGGCTCTTCATCTTCTATTTTTTTGCTATGAACTACGATATTTTCTAGTCCTAAATGCGCCTTTGCGTAGCTTAAAAAGCTCGATTTTTTAGCATTTGGCTCAAAAAGATGAAAAGTACACTCACTCATTTTCATAGCTAAAAAAACAGCTGGAAACCCAGCCCCAGAGCCTATATCAATAACCACCTTTGCGCTAGAAAAGTTAGAGAATTCTAGAATTCCTAGGCTATCTTTTGCCACCTCATCAAGGTTTTTGTAGGTGCTTAGGCTGTGGATTTTATTAAATTTAATAAAAATATCCTCATAAGCCCTAAGTCTCTCATCAAAATCCATCAAAGCAAATGCCCCATTTGTTCTTTTTTGATACGCAAATACTCTTTATCATACGGATTTTCTGGCATTTTTATAGGAATTCTAGACTCTATTTGAACTGATTTTAAAGCTGAGATTTTTGCTGGATTATTTGTAAGCAAATTTATCTTTAAAATTCCCAAATCTGCTAGTATAAACTCAGCCGCTTCGTATGTGCGCTCATCAGCCTCAAAGCCTAGTTGGTGATTTGCCTCAATGGTATTTAGCCCACTATCTTGGAGATTATAGGCGTTTATTTTGTTAAGTAAACCTATATTTCGCCCTTCTTGGCGCAGGTAGATTAGCGCTCCGCCATGTTCGTTTATGTAAGACAAAGCACTTGCTAGCTGCTCGCCACAATCGCACTTCATAGACCCAAAAGCATCGCCAGTTAGGCACTCTGAGTGAATTCGCACATTTATAGCCTCGCCCTTGCTAATAAGCTCATCAAGGTCATTGCGAAACACGACGCAATGCTCTTTTTGCCCACTTTTATAGACCTTTATTTTAAAAAGCCCAAATTTACTAGGTAGATTTGCTACTTTTGAGCTTTTCATTACTCTACCACCACTCGCTCTAAGCTAGGGCTAAGCTTGACTAAAATATCATAGTTTATAGTATCAAAGTACTTTGCCCAGATATTTGCATCATTTATTACACAAAGCTCATCGCTAAGGCTGTCGCTAGAAAAGCTATCCATTGACATGCGTCCTAGCATTTTGTCTTTGGCGTTAAAGACAAACTCGCCCTTGCCATTATAGCGCAAAAGCCCATCGCCATATCCTAGGTCGTAAGTAGCGATATCCATAGGCTCTTTTGCGCAAAATACCCCACCATAGCCCACGCACTCGCCACGCTCTAGCCTGCGCTCGCTAAGTTTGCTAGCCCAAAGACTAAGCACTGGCTTTAGAGCTAAACTCTCATCAAACTGAGCATATCCATACTGCGCAATGCCTACACGCACACACTCATCACGGTTTGCTAGGTTTTTATCACGCTCAACGGCAGCTGAGTTGTGTAGATGAAAGATAGGATTTTTCACACCAAACTCTACGCAAAGCTCTTTAAAATATGCTTTAAGCTCCAAAAACATCTCATTTTGTATAGCAAAGCTAGCGCTTAGCTCATCAGCCCCACAAAAATGCGTATAAGCACCGCAAATATTTATTTTACGCTTTTTAGAGAGCCCAAAAGCCTCTTTTAGCTCGTGCTTTTTTAGTCCGTGGCGATGCATGAGAGTATCAAGAGTAATCTGGACTTTTGAGCCACTTTTTATATGCTCTAAATTGCTAAAATCATTTATAGCATAAATAAACTTAGCATTTGTGCTCTCAGCTCCATTTGCCCTGTGAGAGAGGATAATAATACGCTCAAAAAAGCTCTCAATGCTTCTAGCCTCGCTCTCATCTCGCACCACAGCAGTTTTTAGCCCAAACTCACTAGCAAGAGCAGCGATTTGAGTTAGTCCGTGGCCATAAGCATTGTCTTTTAGCACGGCAAAGACACGGGCTTTATCGCCAACCTTAGCACAGATTTGCTCTAAATTATGAAAATACGCGCTTTTGCTAAGCTTTATTTGTGCCATTTATTGCTCTACTAAGATTTTCATTTTATCGCCATCAAGGCGGACAAATAGGGTTTTTTCGCCCTCAAACTTATAAGAGCTAGTAAGGTATTTTTCATGAAAAATCACTTTGAAAAATGAGCCTTTTTCTACTGATGGATAAGGGATAATGCGAAACTTAGAAAAGTTTATAAATTTGCTTTCTTTTTTGTTAAAAATGCTAGTTTTCATCTCGGCAAAGGCTTTGTATCTTTGCCCATCAAAGCGAATAAAGTCCTTATCATAAAAAGCTAGGTATTTTTTTATATCACTTACACTCCACGCATGCTTCCACGCAAAAAGCTCGGCAAAAATAGCTGCAATCTGCTCGTTTGTAGCTTCTTTTATGCCTTCTTCATTGATTAGCACCACGCCGCCTTTATCGCCTACGATATTCTCGTATTTTACCAGCTCGTCATTGTCAAATGCCACGCAACCACGAGTTTTTTCAGCATCTATGCGATCTCCATCAAAAGGAAGTCCATGTATCCAAATGCCGCCGCCATCACGCTTTCTAAGGCTATCGTATAAATCAGGATAGCTTAGAGAAAAAGCAGCTGGACCATAATACTGATCGCTTGGCTTAAAGTGTCTTGTGATGTGATAAGCACCAACTGGGGTTTTTAGATCGCCTTCTTTTAGCTTATCACCCATTAGACCTGTGATTATGTTTTTTTTAGAAAAGCGACTTTCTAACTTGTCGTTTTCGTAGTGTAGTAGTTCTAGCTTTTTGCTAGTTTTATCCACTACTGTGATAAAAGTAGGTGCTGGATAGTAGCCGTATTTTAGCTCTTTGCCTTTTAGTATTTCTTGCCAGTGCTTTTTGCTTTGCAAGTTATTTTCTATAGCATCACGCACAGCTTCTAAGCCATTATCAAGATAAATTTGTTCCAAGCTCTTTGCGCCCAAAACGCTAGATAAAAATACTAACGCAAGAAGTAGTTTTTTCATTGTTTTTACCTATTTTTTTGAATTTTTAAGGCGCAATTATAGCTAAGTTTTTCAAAAAATTTACTACTTTTTTATAAGTTTTTAGCTAGAATTTCAAACTTTTTTTAAAAAAATCAAGGAGAAAAGATGAAAAAGTTTGTTTTAAGTATAGCTAGCATTGCTGCTGTCTTTGGCGCAGATGTTGAAATAGATGGAGCTTACGCAAGGGCAAGCATACCAAATGTGCCTAACTCGGCTGCTTTTTTTGTGATAAAAAATAATAGCGACAAAGATATCGCAATAACTAGCGCAAATAGCGATATAGCCGAAAAAAATGAGCTTCACACTCACATAAAAGAAAATCAAATGTTGAAAATGATGAAAATAGAAAAGCTTGTAGTGCCTGCAAAATCAAGCTTGGAGCTAAAAAGTGGTGGCGATCATGTAATGCTAATTGGGCTAAAAAAAGAGCTAAAAGCAGGCGATGAAATAAGCTTGGAGCTAAGCTTTAGCGATGGTGATAAAAAAAGCATCAAAGTGCCTGTAAAAGACCTAGCAAGCACTATGCATAAAATGCAGCACTAATGCCTTGGCAAATCATAACTAATCTAGAATTCCCTAGCGGAATTCCAAAATTCCCTAGCGTAGAAATTCTAGAATTCCTAGAAAATCTAGAATTCTTGAGTGAAAAAAGCATAGCAAAAAATCTAGCAAATCTACAAAAAACCTTCATAGCTCATAATGCAAAAACTGGCGAGTATTTCGCTGCAAGAGCGCTTTTTTGCCATAAAGGTATTTATTATTTTTTTGATGGTAAAGATTTTAAGATTTCTAAGAGCAAAAACGAGCTTTTAAAAGGCATTAAAAAAGAGCTTGATTTAAGCGCTTTGAGTGAGTATTTAAGCTTTATGTCTGCAAAAAAAAGCTTTTTTAAATCAGTTTTTGAACTTAGGGCTGGGGAGTATTTGCGCTACAAAAACGGCAAGCTAAAAAAAGGCGTTTTTGATAGCTTAAAAGGCGTGGGAATTCTAGATTGTGATGAGAAAAATCTAGAATTCCTAAAATCTAGAATTCTTACTACCCTAGAAAAACAAATCAGCCTTTATCACAGCCAAAATCCTTGCGCCTTGCTCTCTGGCGGGCTTGATTCATCCTTGCTAACAGCACTTTTTGCTAGGCAAAGCAAGCAAAAAGTTCAGGCTTTTAACCTAGCTTTTTTAGACGCTCCGCACTATGATGAGAGTGAGTTTGCTAGGACTGCGGCTGATTTTATAGGCTGCAAGCTTCATAGTGTGAATTTAGCTAAAAAGGACTTTTTGGATACTTTTTATGCTAGTGATTTTAATGCCGAACCCCTAGCTGATAGTGCTAGTATTGCCTTGCGCTTTTTGTGCGAAAAAATCGCTAGCCACGGACACAGCGTAGCATTTTCAGCTGAGGGGGCAGATGAGTGCTTTTTGGGCTATGATCTTTATTTTAGAGTGCTTGAGTTTTACCGCTACGACCTGCCCCAAGCTCGCTACCCACTTATCTCAAAAGACAGCGAGTACCTGCGCAGAAAGGCTTTAGGTTTGCCTATTTATGGCGGATTTTGTGAGGTTTTTACTCGCTATCAAAAAGAACTGCTTTTTGCTGATTGTAAGGATTTTAGCATTGATGAGCCGATTTTAGCATATCAAAATAATTACAAAGAACTACGCCAAATGCGATACACGGATTTTCGCATTGCAAGCGAGGGCATAGTAGCTAGAAAGCTTGGTGCTATGAGCGATTTAGTGGAGATTAAAACGCCCTTTTTTGCGCTAGCAAAACTTGCTTTAAGCCTTGAAAATCCAAGCCCTAATTATAAGCCAAAAGAGCTTTTAAAAAGCATAGCAAAAGAACAAGGGCTTTTAAGCGATGAGATAATTTATAGAAAGAAAAAAGGGCTTAGCACGCCGTTTTTAGAGTGGGTGCTAAAAGAAATGGATGCTAGTAGCGAGATTTTAAAGGCAAATAAAATTTTAGGCTTTGCGCTTTTTAGCAAAGTTTTTGTACGTGAGCTAGAGCGCAAGGCTAGGCGTGGACGCTTTAAACAGCATTTATGGTCTTTGCTTTGTTTTGTTCGTTGGCTAGAGCGGCACTTTGGCTAAGCAAAAGTGAAGGCAGCAAAATCAAAGATGATGCTAGCATAAAAAACATAACTAAATCTGTGAGAGCTCCAAAATAAATAGTAGGCCAAAAGTTGCTACTAATCATAACCCCAAAGCCTATAAATACAGCAAAGCTAGTATAGTACAGCGCATATCCTATGCTAGCGTGGCTTGCGATGATTGCTTTTTTGCTATCTTTAAAATGCGCTAGTTCTCGCTTGTAGCGGTAGATATAGTGGATTGCGCTATCTACGCCTATGCCAAGGCTGATTGAGCCTATGGTTATGCTCATGATATCTAGGCTAAGCCCAGCTAAGCCCATAGCTCCAAGCACGCAAATAAGTGGCAAGATATTTATACAAATCGCAATTATCGCTAGTCTAAGCGAGGCAAAAATCAGCCAAAATGTCGCAAAAAATGCTAACAAAACAAAGCCAAGGCTATTTATTTGAGAGCTAAAAAGTGAGTCTAGCATATTTGTATAAAGCTTCATTGCCCCTGAGATTTTTACCTGGGCGTTCTCACCTACAAGCTCATTTAGTTCATTTTGTAAAGTACTTAAAAACTCTGCTCTTTTTAGGCGCGGGTCGCTATCAAGGGTTCGCACGCTAAAATGCAGCTCGTCATTTTCAATACTTACAAAAGGCGTCAAAATAAGCTCTCTGCGCTCTCCACTAAGACTAGAATAAATAAGCGCAAGCGCAAGCGCATCAAGCTCTCTGCCCTCATTTAGCTCTTTGCCAACCTCTAACAAATCAGCCAGCGAGCTAACTGAGCCTATGAACTCTTTGTTTTTTAGATATTCATTAACACTTTTTAGCACGCTCATGCGCCGTTCATTAAACCAATACTGAGCAGCATCACTACTAGCAAACTCATCAGCAAACTCATCGTCTAAACTAGAATTCCTAGGCTCTTTTTTATCTTTTTTAAAGCTGATTATTATATCAAGCGGCACGGTGCCACCAAGCTTATTGTCTATTAGCTCCATGCCTTTATAAATATCAGTGTTTTCTTTAAAATACCCTATGAAGCTGTTTTCTACGCTAAGCTTGCTTATGCCCCAAAGCCCTACGCAAAGCCCAAGTGCGCTGATAGCAAAAACCACCTTGCGAGCTCTAAGATTTAAAGCGATTTTTGCGCACAATGTTGTAAGAGAAAAATACCGCTCAAAGGCTGTATTTACGCTCTTTTTGCTAAGTAAACTCATAATAGAGCCAAAAAGCCAAAAGCTAAAGATAAGCGAAAGCGTAATAGAAGCACTCATCATCACCCCAAGGCTGATAATAGGACGAATATCACTAAAAACTAGCGAAATAAAGCCAATAATCGTAGTAAAAATCGCAAAAAAGCAAGGACTCATACGCTCTTTTAAGGCTAAATAAACGATAGCTTTTTGGCTAAAAGAGCTTTTTTTACGCAAGAATTCCCTATATGAGTTTATAAGGTGGATCACAACCGAGAGCGTGATAATAAGCTGTAAGGCGATGTAGTTGCTAGAAATCACCGTAATCTCAAAGCCAAGCAAGCCAAAAAGCCCGCTAGCTGCGCCAACACACACTAAGCAAATAAAAATAGCTAAAAAAACATAGCGAAGCTGTAAATAATAAACAAAAAGGCAAAGCGAACACAAAAGCAAAGTAGCTAGCCCATAAGTAGCAAGATCACTTTTAACAAAGGCTATCATATCATCAGCTATCATATTTATACCGCCTAAAAATAGCTGTGAGCTTGGGAATTCATCTTGGTACGGAATTCCGTTTTGTGAATTTGAGAATTCATCTTGGTGGGGAATTCTAGATTGTGAATTTTGATTATATTTAGCGATTACTTGGCGAATTTGTGTGATTTGCTCGTGTTCTGCTACTCTTAGCTCATCTCTGTAGGCTTTAAAAGCAGCTCTTTGCTCTTTTAGCAGAGTTTTTACTGTGGCGTTGTTTTCAGCGGTTTTTAGCGTGTTTTCTAGCGCAGTTATACTAGAGATAAACTCGTTATACCCAGGATTTGGCTCTAAGGTTAGCAAAAGTGCTGTGGTTTTAAAATCGCTACTTACAAGCGAGTTTTTATAAAAAGGTGAGCTTAAAAACTCAGCTTTTATCGCTTCTTTGCTAGCGTTGCTGTCTTTTAGCGTAGGGATTGTACCTAATAAATCAGAAAATTTTAGCCCTGAGCTAAGCAAAAGTGGCGCATCAAGCATGCTAAATACGCTCTTTACACCCTTAATCTGCGCTAGGTCTTTGCTAAGCGCAGCAAGCGTGCTAATGCTACTTTTGCTAAGTAAATCAGAGTTTGGTGTGTAGGCAATTACCAGCGTGTTTGGGATTTTATATCTTTTTGTTATATCACGCCAGAGCTCTAAGTCTTTATCATTTTCTAAAAGCAGAGTTTGGGTGGAAGCATCAATTGCTAGTTTTGGCACAAAGGCACATAAAAAAGCGCATAAAATAAGAGCCAAAGCCAAAGATAACTTAGGCGCAGATACTAGAATTCTAGCTAGTTTTTGCTTGATTTTATCGCTTTTGTTCATTTATTATTTTTTGCCAGCTTCATCAATGGCGTTTTTGGCATTTATCCTAGCTAGTATTTCATCAAAACCAGCGTTTTTTAGATCCTCAAACTGCGCTCTGTATGTTTGGATGATGCTAACGCCCACAATATCTATATCATAGAGTAAATACTCATTTTCAGCTTTTTTGTGAAACTTAAAAATGATTTTATAAACTTCATTTTCGCCTTTTATTTGTGCGTGGATGAAGTATCTTTTAGGATTTGGGCTCTCATCACCTGTGATTTCTATGCTTTGATTTGTATAAAGTCCTAGCTTTTCGCTAAAAGAAAACTTAAGCCTTGCTACAAAAGCACTCTCAAAACGCTTTTTTTGCTCATCATTCAAGCCCTTATAAGCCTCTCCAAGTGCTAATCTAGCCATAAGCGCATAGTCAAAATACTCATCAAAAATAGCAAAAAGCTCGCTTTCCTTTTCTTTTAAGCTTTTTTGCGTAGCTAAAATCTCCACGGCCTTTCTCAAGTCAACATTTAGCTTAGGTTTTATAGTACCAAGTTCAAGCGCAGATAGTGGCAAAATCACTAGGAATTCTAGAATTCCTAAGGCAAAAAGTAGTTTTAAAAATATTTTTTTCATTATTATATCCCTTGGGCTATTCTTTTATTTGAGCATTGCGTCTTTGTTCGTAAGTATCACGCAAAAATGGATAAAGATCAATAGCATCTTTTGTTAGAATTCTATACTCATCAGGGTTTGTGCCACCTTCGTTTAGTATGTAGCCAGCACCCATGCCAGGGCCTATGAAGCTGTTTTTCCACGCATGTCCGCCAGCCCATCCATCAGCATAACTTATAGGATTTATAAAAAACTCGGCCACTAGTCCTACGCTATCTCTAAGGTTGCTTTGACCGATGATAGGTAGCACAATAGGAAAACCAGAGCCTATGCCCCAATGGCCAAAGGCTTGAGCGATATCTTCATCATGCCTTGGTATATTAAAATGAGTATTTGCCACCTCAAAAAGCCCAGCTACTCCAAAAGTCGTATTTATAGCAAAAGAAAAAAGCTCATCTGTGGCATCCATAAAGCGAAATTGTAAGATATTTCCTACAAAGCGGATAGGGAAAAATAAATTATAAAAAAAGTTTGAAACGCCCTTTTTAGCAGGTTCTGGCACTACTGCGTTATAGCCTTTAAAAACTGGTCTAAAAAAAGCATAATACAAAGAATTATTAAAGCCGGTCATAAAACGGTTATAGCCACTTAATGGATCAAAAACCTCAGCCTTATTAAACTCGGTGCTAAAATCGCTAAAATCATTATTTGAAGTATTTTCTACCTCAGCACAAAAAGCCGATAAAAACAGCAGCAAAGAGAGCATAAATGCCTTCATCTTAAATTCCTTAAAAATGTAAAAACTTGCAATTCTATAAAAATCATCTTTAAAATATAATAAAATTTTTGCTATAATAAATTAAAATTTTATATAAAGGGCAAAAATGATATTGCAAAGCCAGCTAAAAATAACTCTAGAAAACGGCGTTAGCCTTAGTAATGATGATATAGAACTACTAAAAGCTCTAAAAGAGTGTGGCAGCATCATAAAAACAGCTAAAAATATGAAAATATCATATAAAACAGCATGGGATGCTCTAAATAAAATAAACAAAAATAGCGAACTTTTTACTAGCAAAAAAAATCAAGGTTGTACTCTAAATGAAAAAGCCTTAGAGCTAATTAATAAATGCGAACAGATAAAAAAGGCTCAAAATTTTTTAGTCCAAAAAATGCTAGAAAAAAATATAAATTTAGAATATATATCTAGAATTCCTTTAAAACTAAGTGCGAAAAATCAGCTAAAAGTAAAAATACTAGAAATTAATGAAAGTATTGTAAATACTGATATAATAGCCACTTTAAGCACAAACGAAATTCTAAAAGCAAAAATCACAAAATCTAGCCAAAAAGAACTTGGGCTAAAGGTAGGTGATGAAGTAATATTCATCTTTAAAGCTCCAAGCCTAATGATAAAAAAACAAGATTTTTCAAAACTTATATTGCCAAATCTCATAAAAGCAAAAATCACCTCAGCAATCATAGGTTCGCAAAACTGCCAAATAACCGCACTTACAAGTGATAAACAAAATTTAACTGCCATCATACCAAATGATGTAACAATGGATCTGCGCCTAGCGGTAAATGATGAAATAGGCGTAATAATAGACCCAAAAGATATAATAATAGGAATATAAATATAAAAAAATAATTTTTTTGACAAGAATAAAAATTTTTTTTACAATGCTAGAAAATTTTTAAGGATAAAAAATGAAAAAAATCTTGCTTTTTACTCTTTTTGCTGCTATTTGCTTTGCTGCCCAGCTAAAAGTAGCTGCTGCTGCTAATCTAAGCTTTGTGCTAAATGAGATAAAAGATGAGTTCATAAAAACTCATCCAAACGATGAAATAAGCATAACTTTTGGCTCATCTGGCAAGCTTGTTAGCCAGATAAAAAATGGGGCTCTTTATGATGTATTTCTCTCAGCTGATATGGGCTTTAGCGAGGCTTTGATAAAAGATAATTTTAGCGCTGATGAAGCAAGTGCAATCTACGCAAAAGGCAAAATAGCAATGTTTAGCACAAGGGGCTTTGAGACTTGTAGCGATCTAAAATGCCTAAAAAACCCAAAAATAAAAAGCATAATAATCGCAAATCCGAAGCTAGCACCTTATGGCAAAGCTAGCGAGCAGGCTTTTAAAAACGCAGGTGTATATGAAGATATCAAAGATAAAATCATAAAAGCTGGCTCAATCGGTGAGGCTCTAAGCCAAAGTCTAAGCGCTGGTGATGTGGGCTTTGTAGCACTCTCAGCACTAAAAAGTGAAAAGCTAAAAGAGTGGCAAAACGCCTACAAACCCGTTGATAGCAGTCTTTATGAGCCGATTTCTCAAGGCATGATTAAGCTAAAAAATAGCCCAAATCCCAAACTAGCAAAGAAATTTTATGATTTTATTTTAAGCGATAAAGCCAAAGAAATATTTAAAAAATATGGTTATGAAATCTAGAATTCCTAGGAATTCTAGATTTTGCATAAAGAAAAAAGACGCAAAATGTTAGAGCTTAACTGCCAAAAAACTTTTAGCAAAGATTTTAGCTTAAATGCTGATTTCATCGTCCCAAAAGGACAGATTTGCGCTCTTTATGGAGCTAGTGGGGCTGGCAAAACTAGCATTTTGCGCATTATCGCTGGGCTTGAGAGAGCTAGTGGATATTGTAAAAAAGGCGCAAAAATTTACTTTGATAAGCAGTGTTATTTGCCCCCACAAGAGCGAAATGTAGGCTTTTTGTTCCAAGACTACGCTTTGTTTGAAAACTACGATGTTTTAGGCAATTTGCTCTTTGCAAAAAAAGACAAAGATAGGGCTGATTTTTTGCTAGATTTGTGCGGAATTTATAGTAAAAAACATGCTAAAATATCAACTCTCTCAGGTGGAGAAAAACAGCGTGTGGCACTCTCTCGCGCTCTTATGAGAGAGCCTGAACTGCTGCTTTTAGACGAGCCCTTTTCTGCGCTTGATAGCATTAGTAAAACCCAGCTTAGCGAGTATTTGCTAAAAGCGCATGAGAGCCTAAAAAGCACAATTTTGCTAATCAGCCACGATAAAGCCGAGATTTACAAGCTTTGTGCGCTCATAATCGAAGTAAAAAACGGCAAAACACAAAAAATACGCTCAAAGGCTGATTTTTTCAGCTCAGATACTGGAATTTTGGCTAGAATTCTAGATATTTTAAGCCCGGATGAAGCCTTGGTTTTAATAGGCGAACTAAGCCAAAAAATAAATCTAAAAAACGCAAATAGCTTTGCTAAAAATGATGAAATAATCATAAATCTAAGCCAAGCAAGCAAGGTGTAGACAAAGGTTTAGGCAAGATGGATTTTAGCCCTTTTTATCTCTCATTTAAACTAGCTTTTATTAGCACGGTGATTTTACTGGTTTTTTGCGTGCCACTAGCGTATTTTCTAAGCCGCGTTAGCTTTAAAGGAAAAAGCATTATAGAAGCTATTATTTCACTACCTCTCGTGCTGCCGCCATCGGTGCTTGGCTTTTATATTTTAGTTTTTCTCTCGCCTTATTCAGCCATAGGCTCTTTTTTTGAAGAGCACTTTGGCATTAGGTTAGTTTTTAATTTCACTGGTCTTGTTATAGCTAGCTGTATTTACTCGCTACCTTTTATGTTTGCGCCGCTTTTAGGGGCTTTTAACTCTTTGCCAAAAAACATCATCGAAGCTAGCTACACTCTTGGCAAAGGACGCATCACCACCATGCTAAAAATCGCTTTGCCAAATATCAAGCCAAGTCTATTAAATGCTATTATAATAAGCTTTGCACATACTTTAGGTGAGTTTGGCGTAGTGCTTATCATAGGTGGGTCTTTAAGCAGAGAGACAAAAGTAGCTAGCATTGCTATTTACGAAGCTACTGAAATGCTTGATTTTACAACCGCTCATATCTACTCAGGCATAATGCTAGCAATTAGCTTTTTTGTGCTATTTTGTGTATATTTTCTTACAAAAAAGATGAAAAAAGATTAAATTCAAATTAAATTCATAAACTTTTAGCTAGAATTGCGCCGTTAAACTCTAAAATTTTTAAGGAATTTTCAAAATGTTTGAGAATATGGATCTTAGTAAAATGAGCGAAATGATAAGCTCTGTTAAAGAAAAGGTAGAAGCTTATGAAAGCGAAGTAGCAAACAAAATCTACGAAGCAAAAGCAGGTGGCGGCATGATATCTGTAAAAATCAATGGTAATAGCGAAATTCAAGATATAGATATCGACGATGAGCTACTTAGCGACAAACAAAGCTTACAAATACTACTAATTAGCGCAGTAAATGATGCAATCGCACTAGCAAACGAAGAAAAGAAAAAAGGCGCCGCACAGGCCTTTGGGCTAGGCGGACTTGGAGGATTTGGATTATGAAATTTTTAGCATTTTTATTAGCATTTGTAGCCCTTAGCTTTGCTGCGCCACGCCCTACAGCTGAGGATTTGCAGATCTGCTATGAGAAAAACAAGGTCTCGCAGTTTGATTATCACGGACATGTAGCAGTAGCACTAACAGCAAATCTCGCTGCTGTAATCGCAGATGATAACAAAACTCTAGCACCAGTTGATTATATCAAGCACGATCCGTATCTTGGGCTATATTTAGTCAAAATTCCTACTACAATGATAGCTCCCTTTATGATGAGCGAAAAAGATCTTAAAATAGATACTTGGGTAAATGTTTTAGATGCCAATGTTACAGCTATGGGACATGTAAAAGCCCTTAGTGCTAATCTTGGCGAGTTTGACGAGCTAAGCTTTGAGGCACCAAAGACTGGCATATTGCTCTGTGACTGCTGTCAAATGGTAGGTATCGCAAAGGGCGCAGATAAGTTCATTGGCTCACGCTACTTACGCCACTTTATCAAGCATGAAGATGTTTATTACGGCGATATTGGCACTGTTTTTGATAGCGTTAATGAAAAGCTGATTGTAAAAAGCGTTTATCCTTTTGGTCCAGCTAGCGACAAGCTTCAAGCAGGCGATATAGTAAAAGCAGTAAATGACATGATACCACGCGATTTAAGGGAGCTAAATGAGAGTGTGCTTTTTGCCGAAAAAGGCGAGATTTTACGCTTTGAGGTTGAAAGAAATGGCAAAAAGCAAATCATAAATGTAAGCCTGCCAGGCGATAATAAGCAGTTTTTTGACAGCAATGCTACGATGATAAATCTTGCAGATATTAACTTTGATAGTAATGTTACAAAGCCAGAGGTAAATGCTACAAAAATTCCACTACCAGAGAAAAAAGAGGTAAAAAAACCAGTAGTAAAAGACAATCTCTACAAAGCCTACGGCTTTAGCGTGGGTAAGGATATGAGAATAACAAGGATAAAAGCTGACTCACCAGCCGCAAAAGCTGGGCTAGAAAGAGGCGATCTTATCATGCAAGTAGGCAAAGAGCCTATCAAAAATGCTCAGATTTTAGAGCGCAAATTAAGCAATGGTAGGCTAAATCATCTTTTGGTTGAGAGAAAAGATTTTCAGTTTTTTGTAAGAATTCGCAAGTAAATCTAGAATTCCTAGGACATTTTTTCTAGGAATTCTAGAATTTGGAATTCTAGAATTCCTGAGTGATTTTTTCTAGGAATTCTAGATTTTGGGTATTTTTATGATTTAAAAAGGACAAATATGAGTTTTTCAGATTATTTTAACGAGCATATCCCAAGCGTGGAGAGCTTTCATCCGCATTTTGATGAGGCTTTGGGCTGGATTTTAAAAGCTGGTGGCAAGCACTTTCGCGCTCAGCTAATGCTAAGCTGCGCTGGCGAACTGGGTATGAAAAATATCCACGATGCTTATCCAGTAGCCCTTGGCATTGAGCTAATTCATGCTTACTCGCTTATCCACGATGATTTGCCTGCTATGGACAATGCTGATTTGCGCCGTGGCGTAGAAAGCGTTCACAAAAAATTTGGGCAAACTACTGCGATTTTAGTAGGTGATGGACTAAACACTCACGCATTTTATGAGATTTCACGCTGCGAACTAAGCTACAAAAAACGCTGTAAAATCATAGAAATTCTAGCCAAAAACGCTGGTATAAAAGGTATGATTATAGGTCAGGCGATTGATTGTGAGTTTGAGGGCAAAAGCCTAAATGAGAAAAAACTGCGCTTTTTACACGAGCATAAAACAGGCGCACTAATAGCAGCTTGCATACAAATCGCAGCCATCTTAGCAGAGCGCAAACACAAAAAAGAATACCACGACCTAGGGCTTGATCTAGGGCTTGCATTTCAAATAAACGATGATATAATAGACGCCACAGCTAGCGAGCAAGATGCTGGCAAGCCAGTAGCACACGACATAGCAAAAAACTCATTTGTAAATCTACTAGGACTTGAAGGTGCTAGAAGCGAGCTAAAAAGTCTGCGTGAAAAAATCATCAAAAAGGCCGCCAAACTAGGCGTAGGAGTCAGCATAGCAGAGCTTATGCAAACATATATAAAGGGCTAAAATGTTTAATAAAATGTCAAACGAACTGCGTTTTTTGTGTGCCGATATGGTAGAAAAGGCAAACTCAGGCCACCCAGGCGCACCTATGGGACTAGCTGAGATCATCACAGCACTTAGTGGCAACTTACGACATAATCCAAAAAATCCAAACTGGCTAAACCGTGATAGACTAGTCTTTAGTGGCGGTCATGCTAGCAGCTTGGTTTATGCTTTTTTATATCTTAGCGGCTATGATCTTAGCATGGATGATCTAAAAGCCTTTCGTCAGCTAGGCTCAAAAACCCCAGGTCATCCTGAAATCACTACCCCAGGCGTGGAGATTGCCACTGGCCCACTAGGTCAAGGCGTAGCAAACGCAGTAGGTCTTGCCATGGCAGCAAAAAGCGCAGCAAGCTTGCTTGGAGATGATATTATAAATCACAAGGTTTATTGCCTTTGTGGAGATGGGGACTTACAAGAGGGCATTAGCTACGAAGCTTGCGCACTTGCAGGACATCACAGGCTAGATAATCTAGTGTTAATCTACGACTCAAATCGCATCACTATAGAAGGCGATACAAATGTAGCTTGGAGCGAAAATGTAAAAGCTAGATTTGAAGCTCAGGGCTTTGAAGTAGCTATTATAAACGGTCACTGCGAAGATGAAATAAAACTAGCACTTAGTAAACAAAAAGAAAAGCCTTATCTAATCATCGCAAATACAGTAATCGCAAAAGGTGCTTTGGATCTTGAGGGCAGCCACAAAACCCACGGCGCACCGCTTGGAGCAGAGCTTTTAGCCAAGGCAAAAGAAGCAGCTGGCATAAAGGGTGATTTTAGCGTGAGCGAAGATGTGCTTTTTGCCTTTAGAGCTATGGGTGAAAAAGGCGAGCTAGCAAACGCTAAATGGGATGAGCAAGTAAAAAATGCTGGAAAAAAAGAGCTTTTAGATTCTTTATTAAAGCCTGATTTTAGCAAGATTTCTTGGCCTGATTTCAAAGGGCAAAAAATCGCCACCAGAGATAGCAATCACAAAATCTTAAATGCTATTAGTGCATCTTTGCCTGGCTTTTTAGGCGGTAGTGCTGATCTAGCGCCTAGCAATAAAACCGAACTAAGTGGTGCAGGCGACTTTCCAGCTGGTAAAAACTTGCACTTTGGCATTAGAGAACACGCAATGGGTGCAATCACAAATGCTTATGCACGCTATGGGTTATTTTTGCCCTTTTGCGCTACATTTTTTGTATTTAGCGACTATATGCGAGCTTCGGTTCGCATGGCAGCGCTTATGAGCTTAAAAGAGTTTTTTGTTTGGACGCATGATAGCATAGGAGTGGGCGAAGATGGACCTACGCACGAGCCAGTTGAGCAGCTAAGCTCACTTCGCGCTATGCCAAATCTTTTTGTCTTTCGCCCAGCTAGCGGCGTAGAAAACACTCTTTGCTGGCAAAAAGCCTTGGTGCTAAACGCGCCATCGGCCTTTGTGCTCTCTCGCCAAGGACTAGAGGCTACGCCTGAGGCTGCATTTGGCAGCGTAGAAAATGGCGCATACTTACTAAAAGAGAGTAAAAACGCACAAATTACCTTGCTAGCAAGCGGCAGCGAGGTAGAGCTTTGCCTAAAAGCCTCTGATTTGTTAGCTAAAGAAGGTGTGGTGGCAAATGTAGTTAGCGCGCCTTGCTTTGAGCTTTTTGAGAGCCAAGATAAGAGCTACAAATCTAGAATTCTTACTGGCAAAGTGCTAGCAGTAGAAGCAGCTAGCGGCCTAGAGTGGTATAAATACGCCCATGATGTGCTTGGTATGAGCACTTTTGGCGAGAGTGGCAAGGCTGAGAAATTATTTGAGCATTTTGGCTTTAGTCCTGAAAATGTAGCCAAAAAAGCAAAAGAGCTTTTGGATAAATAGTGATAGAAAAATATAAGAAATTTTTGCTTGTTTTTGTTGGTTTACTTTTTTGCGCCAGTGTTATATACACTGGTGGCTTTATCTGGGCAAACACACTAGAAAATGGTACAGACGGTTTTTATTTTACTAAAAATTTTTTATTAGAAAATACAAAAGATAGACCTCGTATTATCTTAGATGGTGGCTCAAGCACTCATCACAGCATAAACTCGCTAATGATAGAAAATAAACTCAATAGAATAACCTTAAACATGGGTTACAATGCAGGATATCCTCTAGATTTTAGACTGCATAGGCTATCACATTTTATAAGTTCTAATGATATTATTGTTTTGCCGCTAGAATATCCATACTATAGCCGTGATGAACAAGCAATGATTTCTGTCATATCAGATGAGCTAGTAAGTTATGGAAAATTTCATTTTAATGCCTTGCCTCTTAGTAAAAAACTTTTAGTTATCACTAGGCTAAATTTTAATCAAGCCACAAAACCACTTAAGAATGTTTACAGACTAGCCAAACATAAACTCTTGGGCTCTGATTTTAACTTTGATGAAAAATTGGAAATTATAAAATTATTAGAAAGTGGTGAGAGGGGTGATATAAATTACAATGCTTTATTACAACAAGGTATTGATTTGCATAAAATAGATCATAACAATGGCGCTACATGCCAAGAGTATATAGCAGTTGATAAAATAAATAGCGATTTTGTTAAAAATATAGAACTAATAAAGCAAATACAGACTGAGAGTGGAGCAAAATTTATTTTTACATACCCTGCACTTGCTGGTAAAGACTGCTTTGATTTTAGCACCACACAAGGGAAAAAGCTAAAAGCATTAATAGAACAAATCAAACCACTTGTAGAATCTTATGGATTGTTATTTGTAGGAAATCCCTTTGAAAGTTATTTTCCAGACAATATGGTAGATACATACTGGCATATAGATGAAAAGGCAAGAGATATTAGAACCAAAAGGCTTATTGAAGAGTTAAAAAAGACAGGGCTTTTCAACACTAACAAATAAGAAAATTTTACACTTTCAATACAAGGATAATTATGCTTTTTACTACCTTTGATTTTATTTTTATATATTTACCTATTGTTTTTGCGATTTATTTTATTTTAAATAAATTACGACTTATTCGTCTTGGTATAGCATTTTTGGCTGTGGCGAGTGTGTTTTTTTATGGATATTGGAACTACATTTATGTCCCTCTCATCATCGCAAGTTTTACTTTTAACTTCTTTGTGGGCTCAAAGCTGTGTGCAATTGCTACTAAGTTTGAAGGACAAGAAAAGGCTAAAAAACCAAAGGGCTTTCTAACTTTTGGAATTTTAGCAAATATCACCTTACTGGGGTACTATAAATACACTGATTTTTTTATAGAAAACTTTAATGGTATTTTTGGCAGTTCTGTGCCACTTATGCATGTGATTTTGCCACTTGGTATTAGCTTTTTTACCTTCACACAGATTGCTTTTTTGGTAGATTGCTACCGTGGCTTTGTGCGTGAAAGAAGCTTTATAAACTACGCTCTTTTTGTTACCTATTTTCCGCATCTGCTTGCTGGTCCTATTATACACCATGCTGAGATGATGCCTCAGTTTGCTAACCTTCGCCGAAAAAAAATTCACTACAAAAACATAAGCTTTGGTCTATTTTTATTTTGTGTGGGGCTATTTAAAAAAGTAGTAATTGCTGATTTTTTTGCTCGCTTTGCTACTTATGGCTTTGATACTAGCACCACACTTAGCATGGCTGAGGCGTGGATTAGCTCGCTATCTTATACCTTTCAGCTATATTTTGATTTTAGTGGCTATACTGATATGGCAATAGGCATTTCTTACATGTTTAATATTGTCTTGCCATTTAACTTTAACTCACCTTATAAAGCTACTAGCATTGGCGATTTTTGGCATAGGTGGCATATGACACTATCTCGCTTTTTGCGCGATTATATCTATATCCCTCTTGGTGGTAATAGAGTAGGCGAGACTAGACTTTATACAAATTTATTGATGGTATTTTTAATAGGTGGAATTTGGCATGGTGCTGGTTGGACTTTTGTAGTATGGGGATGTATGCATGGCATTGGTATTGTGATTTCTCGCTATTATAGCTTGCACTTTAAAAAACTAAATAAGTTTTTAGCTTGGTTTTTGACCTTTAACTTTGTAAATATTGCTTGGATATTTTTTAGAGCAAATGATATGAATGGCGCATTTAAAGTACTTGGGGCTATGTTTGATTTCACAAATATAAAGTTTGGTGTAGAGTTTGTGAGATTTGTAAATTCTACCTTTGGTATTGTTAATAACATAGAAAGATTTAAAGTAGCAAATGCTTCTATGTGGGGTGTTTTGCTTCTTGCGCTTATAGTCTGCGTATTTGCTAAAAACTCGCAAGAAATGATGGAGCGTTCTCACTTTGATTGGCGAACAGCTCTATTCTTGTGCTTTTTGCTGATTTGTTCGTTTTTTGCTACTCGCAGCGTAGTAGAGTCTCAGTTTTTATATTTTAATTTTTAAAAGATATTAAATTATTTTAGCACCTTATACACCTTCATTGCTGGATCTAAAATGACTGGCTCAAAGAGCTTTTTATCATAATTTTCTAGCACAAAAAGCTGTATATAGCTAGATGCAAAGCTCTTGCTATCCATGATAAGAAAACGCCCATAATCATTCATAAAAATCACAAAAAGCTCAGCAGAGCTATTCATCCAAGCAGAGCTTACCTTTAGCTTACCATTTTCATATGAGGTAGTAAAATATGTGTTTATATCATAGCCCTCGCCACCATAGTTTATTCTGCCAAGCCCAAGGTCTATTACAAGCTCTCCACCACCAAGCCTTATTATATCTCCATCTCTACTAAAGCTCTCAGAGCTGATAAACACGCCATCTCCATAGCTTTTGCCATCACGCAAATCAAGATTGCTAAACTTACTAACCACACTTAAAATTCCATGCATCCTATCAGGCAGCACAAAATACACATCACGACTAGGCTCAGGGGTCTTAAATCTCTCATCATTTAGCGAAAATAAAAACTCATTTACATCACTAGCATTGTAGTCTTTCATCATCCAGCCAAGATTTGAGCTAGCAGGACGCTTTTTATTAAATCCAAGCTCAGTATACTCCACCTCTAGCCTAGCTATATTTGCAGCTATGTTCTGAGGGCTACTTAGTGCTAGACTTACAGCAAAGTTATCAGCGCCTAAGTGCTTGCCACCATCGATCAAGGTCTTTACATCACTATAAAAGCGAATTGCATATCCATAGTCCCACCACGCAAGGGCGTAATCCTCTCTACTTGCTATGTTTTTTAGCTCATTTAGCACCCTCACCTCACTAGCAGCAAAGACGCTAAAAGGCTTATAAACATAAATATGAGCAAGGCTTGGCATAATAGCAAGGCTAGCAAAGGCAAAAATCAGCCACTGCTGCGGCTTATAAAAATAAAATACAAAAATACAAAGCAGACCAAAAACAGCCGCCACCACCCAAAAATGTAAGCTAAACTTGGTAAAGTCACCTAAAATCCACGCTCCCACAAAAAGACTAAAAAGCAAAATAGCTAAAAATATAAGCTTTAGCTTTCTAGAATTCCTTAAACTTTTGCTAGATAAAAAAGCCCCTAGCCTAAGTGCCAAAAAATCTAAAAAAAAGCCAAAGCCAAGTGCCATTACAGGCACTGCATAAATGGTAAATCTAAGCCCTCCTTTAAGTGCTAAAAAGCCAAGGGCTAACATAGGCAAAGCAAAAAGCAAAGCTCTATAACGAAAGCACGCAATAGCGTAGCCAAGCACACTAGCTACAAAAACAGCAACCGAGCTAGAAATACGCTGCGCAAAAAGGTCAAGCGGTGGGGTATTGCTCTCCATTATAGTCTGATTTACATTGAAAAAATAAAAATCCTGCCCGCTGCTTTCTGCTAAATCTCTAAAAATATAAAACTTTAGATTAAACCAAAAAGGATTAAAACCACCAAAAAAGCCAAAAAGTAGCACACAAACTACGCACAGTCCCCATAAAATAACCCTGCGCTCTAAAAGCCCAGGACGAATCTGCGCTGCTACGCAAAGTAGCAAAATCAGTCCCAAGCGCAAAAACTCGCTAAAAGCACAAAGTGCAATAAGCATAAGCGAAATAGCAAAATACCCCTCGCTCTCACGCCTGCGATAAATTAGCACAAAAAGCGTAAAAAGAGCCAAAAAAGCAAGATTTAGGTTTATACTAGATGGATACCACCACATATTTGCTAGCATCGCAAGGGACGCAATAAGTGAGCCAAAACGCAGCCTAAGCACAAGTCGCACCAAGCCCCAAAGCACAAAGCACGGCAGCACGATAGTAAGCATATCAGTATCATAATATCCTGCCATGGTGCGGTTATAGTAGCTATTTGCCACCACAGCTATAAAAGCAGCCACAACACCAGCCCTAGCCACGCCCAAATCACGACACACTAGCACCAAAGGTAGCACAATAAAGGAGCTAAGAGCCGTGCTAAGATAAATCATCACGCTCTCTAGCTTAAAGCCAGTAATACTAACTATAAAAGCACTAAGCGCTGAGAGTGGCGAGCCATAAAAACTAAGGTCATTTGGCTGGTGAAAGCCAGCTAGCATATCCCTGGCACCCTCAGCAAATGCATAGCCGTCATTTGTGCTAATCATCAGCTCATTATCCCAGCTAAACTGAGCAAAGCCCTGCGCCCACAGCACCCACTCAAACCTACACAAAACACCAAAAATAAAAGCTGCTAGTGTAAGCCAAAAAACATAACTTTTATAAAAACTTTTTATCATCTTTTTTTCTCTAAAATAAAAATTTGTTCTAGAATTCCCAGGAATTCTAGAATTCATTGTGAAAAAATCTAGAATTCATTGTAAAAATTCTAGAATTCCTAGGAATTCTAGAATTTTTTAGCTCTTTGCTAATACTGAGATGTATTTAGATGTCTTTTTAGCGACTGTTCAAGGTCGCGCTTACCAGCCTTAGTTGAAATAATCTCAAAGAAATCCTTAACATGCACAGTATCATTACTGCCTTTAAATAGCACAGCAACAGTTTGATGTCCCTTGCTCTTACGAGCTTCTTCGATTGCGTTCTTATAGGCTTCATAAGTAAAGCCCTTGATGCCACAATCACACATTACTACTTTATAAGTATCTGTTTTTAGCTTTTTGTAGAACTGACCTATATCATTTACCACATCTACGCTACTAGCAAAGCTTAGCATGGCACTTTTGTAGATATTGCTTGCTGCAAGCGATTTTTTAAAGAGCAAGATATCCTTGATACCACCGGTAATAAGACCTTTTCGTCTTTTGAACACATTTATAGAGTAGATGATTTCTTGTTCTAGTCGCTCGGTTTTATTTTTATCGCAGATTATAGAACGCAAGATAGGCGAGTTTATATCACCCTCTTTTAGTTTTTCGTTTGAGATGCTTACTACTGGGCAGTCTACTTTTAGGTTTTTGAACATATCAGTATCTACAAAGACTATATCGTATTTGCCAGAAAGCTTTCCTTCAAGCGTGAAAACTTTATCTTTTTTGCTATCATCGTAGTCTTTTATCTCGCTTGAAGGTAGTTTTACATGCTGGATGTATTTTGCCACTAGAGAGCTTATGGCTGTTGTAGTTAGTACTAGGGCTGTGGCGTCTAGTTTTTCTATATTTTGTTCGCCTCTGGCTTTGCCTGTGATGATATCATAGGCATTTGCTATGCTATTTACACAAAATGGAGTTTCTATATGCACCTTATCATCTGTGATGACATCTGGTGGTGTAGGTGAGCAAAAGATACATTTTTGCATATCAAAAGGCTCTTTTTCGCCAACTACTATATAGATAGCATCATCAAGCTTAGCATCAGTAAACTCATAATCAAAGCCTAAGTATCTAAGATACGAGTCTAAAAGCACTCTTGGCTTAAGTGTCTCATTATTTTCACCCATAGGTAGCTCAAATTTAGGCAAGCTACTTTCATGGACATAGATTTTTTTGCCAGTATAAGCACCTTTTAAGTTGTGTGCATGATTGCAAAACTCAGCTTCTAGGATAAATGAAGCTTTGGTTCCTTTTTGTGATGAGTTTATTTCAAGCTTTGAGCCCATAACACGCAAATACTCTCTAGAAATTGTTAAATTAAGCCCTTTGGTGCTATATACTTTTATGTTTTTGTCAGTTTGACTATGTTCTATTAGCATTGTTTGATCAAAGCCAGAGCCATTGTCTATTATGCTAATTCTAATTCTTTTTATAATTTTTTCGCCTTGGATTTCTGTGTGTTCGCATTTTATTACCAAAGCAATCATACCATTTACCGAACAATACTTAATCGCATTGCCTAGCAATGTAGCAAAGATAAAACGAAGTTTTGCTATATCACAAACTACGCCACCTTCTAGTTCTGGGTCAATATAGGCTATGAAGTTTATTCTTGTTTTATTATTTTGCTTTATGCTAGCAATCACATCAGAGATTACATTGTTAATAGCGTCAAATATATCAACTTCTAAGAGCTCTAGGCTTAGATTTTTAGCTTGTATGCTAGAAATTTTTAGCAAAGAATTAAATAAAACATCAAGTTCTTTTGCACTACCTAAAAGCTTGTTGTAATAAGTCTCGTGTTGTTGTGTATTTGATTTTAACATTTGTAAAAGCTGGATATTTCCAACTATATCATTTAGGGGGTTTTTTACCTCACTAGTGATAAGATCCATGAAAAATGAATATTCATTTTTATTTCTTAGTTCAATTTTATCCATTTCATAAAAATGCTCGCTAATATCACCAAAAAGCTTGTATATTTCAGCATCATCTGGATTTTTGCTACGAAATCTAGCTATGGCTTTTAGGTTTTGGGTATGCAAATCTAAAAGAGATAGATTTTCTAAAAAGCATTTTTCTCTCCTTTTAAGCGAGATAAATGTATAAGCACAAAGAAGCACGATAAAAAATGAAACACAGGTATAAAAGGTGATTATATAAATCGAATTAAGCTGAGTTTTTTTAGTAAAATCTATCAAAAAATCTATGTTTTCTCCATTTTTATTTTCTATTTTTCTTGATACATCCATGATTACATTTGGGTTAGTTGTTATCTCGCCTCTTATGATTGCGCTATGAACGATGTTATAAAATTTTTCTATATTATATTTTGTGTATTCTTTATCTTGGCTATATTTTGCTTTTATCTCATCAAAATCTATTTTGTTAAAAGTAGCAAACGAAGCTGGTGTTTGATAAAGAATATCTATGTAATTAGCATACTCAAAATACAAATCATCTAATAAAAGCAAATCATCTTTGCTTAAAACCTTGTCTGCCCAAGCAGCCTTTACAAGCAAGTCTTTTATATTATTTTGTCGAACATCATCTTTAGCAATTTGCCACATAGCCATGATGATGCTGTTTATTTCGCTATTTACATTTTTTAAATGCAGTCTATCAAACTCTGCTAAAATATACTCATCAAGTTCTGAAAACCCAAGCAAAAACTCTCTATTTGTAACATTTACATCAAAGTTTTCTCTCATGGAATTTAGCTTGTGAAAAAAATAATCAGGCATATTTAGCTCTTTTGCCAAATTATTTGTAGCCTCTTCTAACTCGCCTATATCAATATCTACATCTAAATAAAACTCTTTAATAAGTCTAGCAGAACGCTCTTTGCTAATATCTTTAATCAAGCTATATAAAGGTGAAGCTCTATCTATAAGCTCTCTAAACTTAATACTACTATAAAGCCCCCAACTAAAATAACAAAGCAATATAATAGATAAAAAAAGTAGCACAAGAACACTTATTTTAGCAAAGAAAAATGTAGAAATATTAGCCTTCATACTTTATCCAAAAAAATAAAATTTAAACATTATAATATATTTTAGCTAAAAGAAAACAAATTTTTTAAGCATTTAAATTAAGAATTTTATTTGTAGTGCTTTTGTATTCTAGATTTTGCTATTTCTAACAAAATCTAGAATTCCTACTTCAAGATTTCTAACTATTTGCCCACACAATCATCGCATAAATAATGGCAAACATAATTAGCGTAGGCACCTCATTCCACACTCTAAAAAACTTGCCAGGCAAGGCGCATTTGCCTAGTCTAAAACTACGCAAAAAGTATCCCAAACTAAAATGATAAATGATAAGTAACACCGCAGCCGTTAGCTTAAGATGAAAATACGGCATTTGCATAAGCTCAGGTTTTAAATGCAATAAATAAAGCCCGCTTAGCAAGGTTATACCAAGCCCCAACCAGCCAATGCCATTATAAAGCTTACGCTCTTGAATTTTTACTACATCGCAAAAGCCAGAGTTTTGTCTATGCTCTGCGTGATAAACATAAAGCCTAGGCAGATAAAAAAGCATCGCCATCCACGAAATAAACGCACAAAAATGCACAAACTTCACCCAAAAATAGTCCATTATTTCTCCTTATTTTTTAATCAAAAGTCGTAGCAAAATAATAACCACGCCCAAATTTATCATCACATCAGCGAAGTTAAACACAGCAAAATTAAACCACTTATGCCAAAATACATAATCTACAACTCCGCCGTGGATAAAGCGATCAAGCACATTTGAAGCACCAGCTCCAAGAATTATTCCAAGCTCTGCGCTAAAGCGAGCAAGCATAGCTCTCTCGCCTATTAAATAGCCAAAAATTCCCACAATTAACACAAGCTGGATAATCTTTAAATACTCGCCTAAAAAGGCAAACATAGAAAAAGCAACACCGCGGTTGTAAGTAAGAACTAAGTCTATCCACTCGCTCTTAACACTAAGTCCGCCGTGAGTAAATAAGTATTTAATAGCTTGATCCACACACATAATGCAGATAAAAAATATAAAAAACTTACCTAAAATTCTAAGCATTTTCACTCTTGTTTTGGCTAATTATTACTAGGAATTCTAGATTTTTTACGCAGACTTTTTGTTACAAAAACCATAATCGCAAAAAGCAAAAAGCCATAAAGTGGATAGCGTATCCAAGTAAGCGTGGTTTTGTTTGAACTGCCTATTGCGCTTTGAAGCTCTACACCTTTGCTAAGAGCAATTCGCTCAGCTATATCAGCAAAGCCATTTAGCAAGGCAGCATTGTAAATATCATCTCTTTTTGATGCTAATAGTGGCAAAATCGTGCCGGTATTTGGCATAGGACTAAGCACAGCATCTTTATCTAGCAAATCAGGATTTGAAAGAATTATATCTACTTTTCCAGTTTTTTCATCAATTTTTTTTGGCACTAGCACGAGAATAGCATACTCACCACTAAGCTCAAACTTAGTGCTAGCTAGTTCTTTTAAAGATAAATTATTAGGATTTGTGCTTGTTAGCAAATGTGCGTTTATGTTTGTTTTTTCTTTTAGCTCGCTACTCATAGTCTCAAGCTTTGAGAGTACATTAGGGTTTAGAAGCTTTGCCTCATCAATAATAAGGGCATTTAGGGCGCACAAGGCGCCCACAAAAATTGCGATGAAATAACGCATTAGCCGATGAAAAGGTGGTTGTTTGTAAGCACAGACCACGCAGTTATAGCAGCTGCAACGATAAGACCGATTACGATTATATAGTCAAGAGCAGATTTCATTTTTACTCCTTTGATCTCATAATTTTACTTTCAGTGTCATAGCTATCAAGCATTTTGACACCAGCAAGCTCGCTGCGGTCGTATTCATAAGGCTTTTGCATTACATCTTGTTGAGCTGAAATTCCAAGCACAGTAAGAACTACTAAAATAGAGAGCAAAAGCACAGTAGCAATTAACATACCACCAACGCCACCAAATCCGAAAACAGATCTATTTTGATTTTCCATTTTACTCTCCTTTTAGCGAGTTAATATATGCACCAACAGCTTTTTGTTGAGTAGCATTTAGCACGCCTGAGTTAGCAAAGTTAGGCATCACACCGATAAAGCCACTTTTACCACGATTTAGCACATCAACTACAAAGTCGCTTGAGCCATATTTGCTAAGGTCTGGTGTCATACCATCCATACCTTTGCCATCTTCACCGTGGCAGCTAGCACAAGTAACAAATGCTTCTTTGCCAGCAGCTACTAATTCTGGATTTTTAGTTTTCTTTATAGCTGAAACTTCAGCAGCCACATAAGCAGCGATTGCCTTAGCAGTAGCATCATCTATTCCTAGATCAGCAGCTTTATTCATCTCACCCATAGGGTAGTTTAGACCTTTTGAACCATTTATTATAGTCTCATAAATAGCCTGTTCGCTACCCCATACATTTAGGTTAGCTGCTTTGCCGTTTATTCCGTTAGCGTCAACACCGTGGCACTGAGCACATTGAACCAAGAAAACTTGCTCACCCATAGCAGCTAGATCAGCACCTGATACACTAGCAAATTTTGCTTCAAACTTATCGTTATAGGCTTTTACTTCTTCGTTATACTCACCGATTTGAGAATATGAGTTTAGCGGATATCCTGCTAAGAAATACCAAATCGCCCAAATAATAGTACCTGCAAAACAAATCGCCCAGCCAAAAGGCAATGGGTTTTTATACTCGCCAATGCCATCCCAGCTATGCTCAGAAAGCTCACCTTTATCTGATCTATCTTTCATGGTACCAAATAGCCTGATCACAACAACAGCTGTGATTGTCAAAATAGCTATAGCACCAATAAAAGTAAGCAGATTTATATTATCTTCTAGATTAAACCATTTCATTTATTACTCCTATTGTCTGCAGAAGACTCGACAAGACTATCATCTAGCTTATCATCAAGAGCTAAGCGACCATATTTTTCGTAATTTCTACGACCAGCTTTTTCAGATTTTACCAAATGAAACCAGTAGCTGTATAAAATCACTACCATTAGCACTAGTAGTATGAAAAACCCATACCCCTGAAGCTCTCTAATTGTCTCTACACTCATTTTTTGCCTTATTTCAAGCTATTTAGATATGCGATAAGCGCTACAATTTCGCGGATTTCGCCATTTTTCTCAAATGCATCTTTGATCTCTTGATCTTTCATTTGATCGATAATAGCTTTAGCCTCTGCTTTTACTTGCGCTTGCGCTTCATCCCAAGAACCAAGTTTTACACCACCTTCAACATCATAAGGTACATTAAATACCTTCTTAACAGTCAAAGCCTCAGCATAAGCAGTTTCTATATTTGCATTGTTTTTAAACATATGTTTATAAGCAGGCATAATAGAGCCATCAACTACGCTTGTAGGATCTTTCATGTGGTTTTCGTGCCAGTCAGCTGTGCGGTAGTTACCGATGCGAGCTAGGTCTGGACCAGTTCTTTTAGAGCCCCAAAGGAAAGGTCTATCATAAGCAAACTCACCACTAACAGTATAAGCACCGTATCTATCAGTTTCTGATTTAAACGGACGAATTAGCTGTGAGTGGCAGGCGTTACAGCTGTCTTTTATGTATATATGGCGACCTGCAAGCTCTAAAACACTATAAGGTTTAGTATCTTTTGTAGGTCTTGCACGCTCAGCAAAATCTGGCAAAATCTCAACTACACCAGCATAAGCAATGAAAACAAATACAAAAACAGCAAAAAAGAAAGGATTTTTTTCTAACCAACTAAACATTTTATCTCCTTTTTCTTAATTGCCCATAGGTGAGGCAGAAGCTGGCTCACTCTCGATTTTTCTAGCACCCAAAGATTTCATAATGTTATAGCAGAACATAAAGAAACCAACTAAGTATAGCAAGCCACCAATTGCTCTAATCCAATAATATGGCTCTAGAACAGTCACAGTATCGATGAAAGTATAAGCAAGGTTACCAAACTCATCAGTAGCTCTCCACATCATACCTTGTGTGATACCTGCGATCCACATTGAAGCAAAGTATAGCACGATACCTGTAGTTTGGATCCAAAATTGTGCTTCCATTAGTGATTTTGAGTAAATCTCTCTTTTAAACACGCGTGGAGTCATATGATAAAGTGCGGCCATGGTCATAAAGCCAACCCAGCCAAGAGTACCATCGTGAACATGTCCTGGAATCCAGTCAGTAAAGTGTGCAATAGCATTTACTGATTTGATTGAAAGGATTGGACCTTCAAGAGTAGAGAACATATAGAATGTACTAGCTAGAATCATAAACTTAATAAGTGGTGATTCTCTTAGTTGACCCCACTCACCTTTCATAGTAAGCAAGATGTTAATAGCTGAACCCCAGCTAGGCAAGATTAGCACAATCGAGAAAATAGAACCCATTGTTTGCATCCAATCAGGAACAGCTGAATAGATCAAGTGGTGACCGCCAGCCCATAGATAAACAAACATTAGACCCCAGAAGGCAAATACAGAAAGTTTATAGCTGAAAATTGGTTGACCGCTTTCTTTTGGTAAGAAATAATAGATTTGCGCAACGATAGCTACTGTAAATACAAACGCAACTGCGTTGTGTCCCCACCACCATTGAACAAGAGCGTCGTTTGAACCAGCATACATAGATACTGAGTGCCACCAATCTCCTAGTCCTGTTACAAAATAAGTAGGAACTGCCATATTGTTAAAGAGATATAGCATAGCCACGCCAAGGAAAGTAGCTATATAGTACCAAATAGATACATATAGAGTTTTCTCACGGCGAATTCCAATAAGACCAAAAATGCTAACACCCCAAAGAACCCAGCAAATCACGACCAAAATATCAATTGGCCACTCTAGCTCAGCATATTCTTTTGATGTAGTAATACCAGCAAATAGTGTAATTACTGCAAGAGCAATGATAAGAATATATAGCCAGAAGTGCAATTTACCAATAAACATCAAAAACTTGCTCTCGCTCATTGATACTTTTAGCACCCTTTGACCTACATAATACCATGTAGCCCAAATACCTGAAAGCATGAAACCATATACCACACCATTTGTGTGCAATGGTCTAAGACGGCTAAATGTTGCGTATTCGCCAGCTAGATAGTTTAGATCTGGATAAGCCATTTGGAACGCAATAAGCGTACCAATGCCCATGCCCACGATACCAAAAATCAGCGTGGAAAACATAAACAATTTAGCAACACTAAAATCGTAATTCAATACATTACCTGGTTGCATTGAAGTCCCCCCTACTAAAATTTTGTTTTGAGATAAACAACGAGCGAAGTATAGCATAAATAAAACTTAAATAATATTAAAATTATATTAAAAAGTGAAAAAAAATAAATTTTTTAAAAATAAAAAATTCCTAGCAAAAAAATAAATTTTTAGTTTTTTTTTGCTATAATGCGCCAATTTTATACAAAATTTTCAGGGGAACACCATGCAAATAAGCACAGCTATAAACGAATCTGTCCTTCATATCTGCGATGTTTTGGATACAAAAGTAGATTTTGCTGATTCTATAGAAGGCGAAATTTACGGCTCTTCAATCCCAGTTTATGAAAAAACAGAAGAAGGAGAAAAGGAAATTCAGTTTTTCTTGTATTTCAAAAAAGAAGTTTTAAAAGACGCTGCTGATAAATTGCTTCAATCAAGCTACACAGAAGACGATTTAGACGACCTTTCACGCGAGCTAGCAAACCAAATAATTGGATATGCTAAAAATCTTTTAAACAATGCTTCTGCGCACAATCCTTACTCTTTGGGCGTACCTGAGTTTTTGGGTGTGGTTGAGCATTTTCACATAGAGTTTATTGAATCAAAAATTTATAAAATAAATGGCAATGTACTAAAAATAGGTTATAGAATAGCATGGCAGAAGAAGAATTAAGCCCCAATGGGCTCTTTCATGGCTATGATGAGCTACTTGATATCGGCGTAGAGTTTATTAGCGAGCTTGGCACTAGTACTATTAGTGTGCGGGAGCTACTAGCACTTGATATAGGCAGCATCATAGACCTTGAAAAGCCAGCCGGTGAAAGCGTTGAGCTATATATAAATAACTGCATAGTAGGCAAAGGCGAGGTTATGGTATATGAAAAGAACCTAGCTATTCGTATAAACGAAATTCTAGATTCTAAATCAGTTATTCAATACTTCAAAAAAGAGCTCTCGCAATGATTTTACGCCTTTTTTTTACCCTTTTTGCCAGCTTTGTTTATTTGCAAGCTGGCAATTTGCTTACTTATAATCTATATTCTAGGGCTGAGAATTTTGATATAGTGCTTGGCTTTGATGAGCCTTATAATGCGCAGATTAGACAGCAAAATCAAGATGGTAAAATAATACTTTTGCTAGAAAATACCAAAATCAAAGAAAACTTTTCTCAAGCTCTAAACTCTAAGTTTATAAACTCTATAAGCATAATGAACTTTCAGGGCCAAATGCTTGGCATAGAGCTAAAAAGCGATAAAAACCTACAAATCACCCCAGCAAAAAATCCTGATAAAATGAGTATGTTAATCCGCATAACCCCAAAAGCTATTAGCAATTTTAGCGAGCTTGGAGCGCAAAAAACTAGCTCAGTTGACGGTAAATACACAAGCCTTATCGTCGTGCTTTCGCTACTTTGTATCGCCCTTGTGATAATAAGAAAGCGCCTTGATAAAAAAATAAAAAATGCTAAAAAAGCAAAGGCTGTCCAAAAAAATCTTTCTAGCTCAGAGAATTCTAGAAAAACAGAACAAAGCGTAGAACAAAAACCAGAACAAAACACGCAAAAAAATATAGAAAGCAAAAAAACTGATTTTGCAAGCGAACTGGCAAATGCTGATTTTGAGATAGAAAACACAGCAAAAATCATCTTTGAAAAGCCACTAGATGATAGAAATAAGGTTGTGCTTTTTGAGCATAATGCCCGCAAATACCTTGTGCTAACTGGCAGTTCAAATGTGCTTTTAGACCGCTTTGGCGAGGATAATATCCGCACACAAAGCGACTTTGAGCTGTTTTTTGAACAAAATAAAAATATGCTAGCAAACTTTATATCAAAGCGCACAAATAGCTTAGAAAATTACAAAAACAACCTTGGCGCAGAATAAGGGAATTCTAGAATTCCCTAAAGAATTCTAGAATTTTGTTAGATAAATATAAAAAATAATTCTAGAATTCCCTAAGGAATTCTAGAGTAAGGAATTCTAGAATTGGTTAGATAAATATAAAAAATAATTCTAGAATTTCGTTAGATAAATATAAAAAATAACTCTAGAATTCCCTAAGGAATTCTAGAATTGGCTAAGAAAATAAGTTATAGCTTACCGCCTTCAACTACGATATCATCAGCATTTGAATCAGCTCCATAAACTGGACGCAAGGTCTCTTCATAGGCTTTATGAAAGAAGTTTTCTTTGCCAAGCTCAACGATTTTTTCATTTATCCATGATAAAAGCTCTTTATTTCCCTTTTTCACAGCAGGGGCAATCACATCCAAATCACCTAGCTTTGCTATACCTACGCTAAAGCCTTCATTTTGATTTGCCCAAGCTTGAACCTCGGTATTATCGGTGCTAAAAGCATCCCCACGACCATCTAAGAGTGCGTTATATGCTTGAGAGTATTGATCGAACTTTAAAAGTTTTATCTCAGGGTAATTTTTTGTGAAATAAAAATCAGCAGTAGTACCCTTTACCACTATTAGCGTTTTGCCTTCAAGCTCTTTTACATCGGTAATTTGCGCCTTTTTAGGACTTACTACGCCAAGGGCTACTTTCATATAAGGCAGAGCAAAATCTACTTGCTTTTCTCTCTCGGCTGTTTTTGTGAAATTTGCTAGGATAATGTCAGCCTTATCGCTTTTTACAAACTGCACCCTGCTAGCTGGATCAAGTGCTAAAAACTCTAGCTTCACGCCCAAATCCTGCGCAATACGCTTAGCAAAATACACATCATATCCTTGATACTCACCCTTGCTATCAACATAGCCAAAAGGTGCTTTATCGCTAAATACACCTATACGAACCACGCCTGCTGCTTTTATTTCATCTAAACTTTTTGCCCATAAAGAACCAAAAAGCACAGCTGCTAGAAAAACTATTTTTAATAGTCTCATTTTTTCTCCTTTAAATAAAATGTTTAGGGAATTCTAAACTAGCAAAATAAATATATAGTAAATAACAAATATTTTTTCTAAAACTTTAATATATAATGTCTTAAAATATTTATAAAATTACTTAGTATTCAAAAGACTTCAAAAATTCTCTAGCTCTTTCATGCTTTGGTGAGCTAAAAAATTGCTCTGAGCTCTCATCTTCAGCCACCCTACCACCATCTAAAAACACTACCCTAGAAGCCACCGCTCTTGCAAAGTTCATCTCATGCGTTACTATAAGCATTGTCATTCCATCATTTGCTAGATCTCGCACGACTTCTAGCACCTCTCGCACCATCTCTGGATCAAGCGCAGCTGTAACCTCATCAAACAGCATTAGCTCAGGTCTCATACAAAGTGCTCTAACAATCGCAATGCGCTGTTTTTGTCCACCACTTAGCTCTCTTGGATAAGCACTTTGCTTTTCTAAAAGTCGCACACGCTCCAAAAGCCTTAGCGCAAACTCTTTTACCTCTTTTTCATCTCTTTTTTGAACCTTAAGCGGAGCTAGCATAATGTTTTGGAGTACATTTAAATGGGCAAAAAGATCATAACTTTGAAAAACCATACCGATTTTTTGGCGCATTGCGATGATATTTTTTTTGTTAATTAGCTCGTCTTTGAAGTAGATTTCCCCACTATTTATGCTCTCAAGTCCATTTATCGTGCGAAGCAAGGTACTTTTTCCACACCCAGAAGGCCCTAGCACGGCTACAACTTCGCTTTTTTTTATCTCTAAGTTTATACCCTGTAAAACCTCTAAGCTTCCATAGCTTTTTACTAATTGCTTGATTTTTAACATTTTATCTCTTTTCAAAAAATTTTGAGCACAGTGAAGTAGCAAAACACAGCACAAAATACATCATAAACACCACCCCATACACCCACAGCGCACCATTTGGGTGGCTAAATCTCGTGCTATCAATGATCTGTTCGGCTACTTTTAGCACCTCCACCACGCCTATTAAGGCTACTAGCGAAGTAGTTTTTATGATACGAGTAATGAGATTTATACTAAGTGGAGTTAAATTTTTTATAGTCTGTGGAATGATGATATAAGCATAAGTTTGGGTTTTATTTAGCCCTAAAGCAAAGGCGCTTTCATACTGGTGTTTTGGAGTGTTTATAAGAGCTGAGCGAACCAAATCTCCCATTTCAGCTGTCCCCCAAAAAGTAAAAACAATCACAGAGCTTAAAAACGCAGATATATCAAGCCCCAGCCATGATGAAACACCAAAATACATAATAAAAAGTAGCACCAGCTGAGGCATAATACGCACAAACTCTAAATAAATGCGTGAAATAAGCTTAGTAAGCCAAAAATCTATAGTCATAAAAAGACCAAAAATCACACCAAAAACTAGCGAAAAAAAAGCAGAAATAAGGCTAATCTCAGCACTTACTAAAAGCCCTTCTAAAAGCCTAGAAAAAACACCATCAGCAAATAAAATACTAATTCCCATAGCCAGCAAACCTTAGTTTTTTCTCCAAATAAAAGCCAAGAGCTAAAATAGGCGCAAGCAGCAGCAAATACGCTACTACAAGCATAAAAAGGCTTTCATTTATCATATAATCAATGCCGATTTGATCCTTTGCTACATACATTAAATCAGCTAGCGCAATTGCGCTAAAAACCGAAGTTTCTTTTAGCAAAAACACTACATTTGCCAAAAACGCAGGCACACTAACACTAAGTGCTTGCGGTAAAATCACATAAAAAAACGCTTGAGCATTGCTAAGTCCAAGGCTAAGTGCACTCTCACGCTGAATTTTCTCAACTGAGCTTAGCCCAGAGCCAAAGGCCTCGCACATATATCCACCACCTAAAAACGCAAGCCCTAAAATGCCGCAAACCTCAGCACTAAGGCTAATCCCAGCCTTTGGCAAAGCATAGTAAAGAAAGATAATTTGAATTAGAAGCGGAGTATTTCTGCTAAGTTCTATATAAGCACGGATTAAAAGCCCTAGCACAGGGACAGCACGAAAGCCAGCGCAAAACAGCCCCAGCAAAAATGATAGAAAAATCCCCAAAGCACCAATGCGCAAAGTAAGCCAAAAAGCGTCAATAAACTGATGATAATTTTCTAATATATAAGTAAAATCCACAATTAGCCTTAAAAAAATCCTGGGAATTCTAGTTTAAAAGTTTAAATTGAAATTTAACTTTATATTTTTTATCTAAAAAATTTTGCTTTGTATTATAGATAATTCTAGAATTCCTTAGCAAAGATTAACCAAAATTAGCTATAATCGCAAGGAATTTTAAGCAAAAAGGATACAAAATGGCACTACCAGAATCACAATATATTTGGTATGATGGGAAAATGGTGGCGTGGAAAGACGCTACTACACATGTATTAACTCACTCACTTCACTATGGAAATGCTGTATTTGAGGGCGTTAGAGCCTATAAGCTTGATGAGGGTTATGGCATTTTTAAGCTAAAAGAGCATACAAAACGCCTTTTTAACTCAGCTAAGGCTTGTTTGATTGACATCCCTTTTAGCGAAGATGAGATAAATCAAGCTCATATTGATGTAATAGCTCAAAATACCTTTAATAACAATGTTTATATCCGTCCAATCGTGTTTTTAGGATATGGCAAAATGGGCGTTAGCCACATCGGCTGTCCTGTAAATGTAGCAGTAGCTGCGTGGGAATGGGGTGCTTACATGGGCGAAGAAGCGCTAGAAAACGGCATCAAAGTAAAAATCAGCTCATGGGCAAAACCAGGCGCAAACACAATGATGGCAAAGGCAAAAGCCAGCGCAAACTACTTCAACTCACAAATGGCAGGCTACGAGGCTCACACAGCAGGCTACGATGAGGCACTTTTACTTGACCCGCAAGGCTTTATCGCAGAAGGTCCTGGCGAGTGCTTTTTTATCGTGCGAAATGGCGCGATCATCACTCCGCCAAACGACACTAGCTTAGAGAGCATCACACAAGCAACTGTGATTGAAATAGCAAAAGACCTTGGCTATGAGGTTCGCAGAGAGCGACTGACAAGAGATCATGCTTACACAGCTGATGAGGCGTTTTTTACAGGTACTGCAGCAGAGGTTACGCCTATTGCCTACATCGATGGTCGCAAAATCGGCTCAGGCAAAAGAGGCGAGGTAGCAAAAAGACTTCAAGATGAGTATTTTGCCGCAGTAACTGGCAAAGTAGAAAAATACAAAAAATTTATCACAATAATTAAATAAAGGATAAAAATGCCAGCAGATTTAAATGATTATTTCAACAAAAATAACAACAATAGCAGCAAAAGCTCACGCCCAAAAGTAGATTTTAGCAACTTAAAACTACCTGATTTTAACAAATTCTCAGGGCTTATCTACACTCTAATCATTATTATAGTGATTTTAGTAGTGGCAAAACCCTTTGTCATCATAAACTCAGGTGAAGTAGGCATTAAAAGCACAGCCGGTAGATTTGATCCAATGCCGCTAAATGCAGGCTTTCACTTCTTTGTGCCTTTCATCCAAGAAGTGCGAATCGTAGATACTAAAGTGCGCCAAATCAACTATACATCAAGCGAAGGTCGCAACGAAACAGTTACAAGGGGCAGTGGTATAGAGACAAAAGATACTATCTCAGTGCTTGACTCTCGTGGTTTGCCAGTATCTATGGACATCACAGTTCAATACCGCCTAAATCCACAAAACGCACCGCAAACCATAGCAGCGTGGGGCTTTAGCTGGGAGAATAAAATCATTGATCCAGTGGTGCGAAATGTCGTTCGCTCTGTAACTGGTAAATACACAGCCGAAGAGCTACCTGAGCGCAGAAACGAGATAGCAACAGCAATTGATGCAGCAATTAGAGCTGATATTGACAAACAGCCAAATCAGCCTGTTGAGCTTGCTAGCGTTCAGCTAAGAGAAATTATCTTGCCACCAAAGGTAAAAGAACAAATCGAGCGTGTCCAAATCGCTAAGCAAGAAGCAGAGCGTACCAAATACGAAGTTGAGCGGGCAAACCAAGAGGCTCTAAAAAAAGCCGCCCTTGCTAAAGGTAATGCAGAAGCAATTAAAATCGAGGCGCAAGGTAAAGCCGATGCTGTAAAGATCGAGGCTGACGCACAAGCGTACTCAAATAGCGAAATTGCTAAATCGCTAACCGGCAACTTGCTAAGCTTAAAACAAATTGAAATTCAGCGCAATTTTAACGAGGCACTAAAAGAAAATAAAGATGCTAAGATCTTTTTAACCCCAGGTGGTGCAGTGCCAAATATCTGGGTGGATACAAAAGACAAAGCAAAACAAAGCGCAATGCAATAGTAGTCTAAGCTAGATAACAGTTTTGAAAGCAATGAGTATGCAAATTGATTGGCAAAAAGGACTAATCCCAGTAGTAACCCAAGATGAAAACGGCGAAGTTTTAATGCTAGCTTACATGAACGAAGAAGCATTTAAACTTAGCTGTGAGAGTGGCTATGCTCACTATTTCTCACGCTCAAAAAACCGCATTTGGAAAAAAGGCGAGAGCAGCGGCAACACCCAAAAAATCAAGCAAATCAAGTTTGATTGCGACAATGATGCAATCTTGCTAAAAGTGGAGCAAATTGGCGCTGCTTGCCACACTGGCTCTCACTCTTGCTTTTTTAAAGAGCTTGATATTCTAGAAAAATCTAGAATTCCCAGCGAGAATTCTAGAATTCCTAGTACAAACACGCCTAGCTACGGCATTTTAGACGAGCTTTATCACACTTGCTTAGAGCGCAAGCTAAGTGGCGATGAGAGCACTAGCTACACAGCCAAACTCTACAAAAAAGCCCCAAACTCATATCTTAAAAAAATCGCCGAAGAAGCCTGCGAGTTTGCCCTAGCTATAAAAGACTTTAAAGCTGGCGCAAAAGGCGAGCACAAAGAGACCCAGCCAGCTTATGACATAGTCTATGAGGGCGCAGATGTGCTATTTCATATGCTAGTGGCTTTAGCTGATGTGGGCATACATCCTGAACAGCTTCTAAATGAGCTTAGGCGCAGAGAAGGGCTTAGCGGCTTAATAGAAAAGGCTAATAGAAAAGGCTAATAGAAAATGAAACAAAGCATAAGTGAGCTAAGAGGGCACATTTTTTTTTATTTAGAAAACCTTAATAGCTATGATTATATCTTGCTTGCGTGTTTATTAGCTGGCTTTTTGGTGCTTATGATTTTTGCCTTTTGGGCTTTGTTTCGCTCGCAGTTTTTGGGGGCTATTTTTATCTTGCTAGCAGTGGTGTATTTGCTTTGTGGTGGATACTTTGGCTACAACTATATTGAAGAGAATTTTCGCACAAGAGAGCTACAAATTGTAAACTCAAAGCAACTAGCCTACTCTGATACCTTTTTACTGGATTTAAACCTTACAAACAAAAGTAGCAAAGCCTTTCACATTTGCCGTGTAAATGTAGAGTTTATCAAAAACTCAAAAAAACAAATAAACAAGATAAAAAATACCATAAAACCGCTAAAATCAGTCTTTGCGCAAAGCGAAGGTCGCATCTCCCCAAACCAGAGCGTGGAGCTAAATATGACTATTTATAACTTTAGACCGCAAGATTATAATATCACTACCTTTTCGCAGTGTTTTTAAGGAGAAAATATGTATTTTACTTATATACATATAATTTTTATTATTTTACTTTTTATCATTTTTTGCCTTTTTGGCTTTTTGCTTTTGCGAGGCACAGTTCGGCTAAAAAAGCTCATTATCACAATAAGCTTGCTTTTTGCTGGTTTTTTAGCCTCATCAACTATCATTTCTTTCATCATCGATGACTACACAAAAGTCGCTAAAATAAGCGAGGTAAAATACCAGCGTGTCCTACTAAAAGAGAGCCTAAACTTCACAGGCATTATCAGCAATGTCGGAGGCTTTGATATCACAAGCTGTAATATAAATATCCGCATCACAAATAGCCCCAGCACACTACAAGCCCTCACACCTGATCTTTTCAAACAGCCAGATAGGAGCTTTTTGGACTTTTTTAAAATAAAGAAAAAAGAGTTTAAAATCAGCACCATAAATGAGAATTTTACCATAGGCGAGAGATTAAAAGCAAAATCAGCAAGGCCCTTTAGCCTATATGTGCGCTATCCAACTACTTTTAAAGACCCAAAAGTTAATTATACTCTAACTTGCCACTAAGGAGATAAAATGAGAAAAGATTTGATAAATCTTGCCCAAAGAGCCGCAAAAGCCGCTGGCGCTGAAATTTTACGCTATTATCATGAGGGCAACTTTGAAGTAAGCACAAAAGAAGACAACTCACCTCTAACAAACGCAGATATAGCCGCAAATGATGCAATTTACTTTTATCTTAGTCAAAGTGGCATTGATATTTGTAGCGAAGAAGCCTTGCTAGACCCAGCAAAAATGAGCGAAAATGACACTTTTTGGCTAGTTGACCCACTTGATGGCACAAAGGACTTTTTGGCTCGCAATGGCGAGTTTAGCGTGTGTATTGCGCTGATTGAAAAGGCTAGACCAGTTTTTGGGCTTATTCATATACCTATTAGCAGCGAGACTTTTTATACTAGCACGCTTTTTCAAAGCTTTAATGACCGAGGCTTAATAACGCCCCAAACTGGCTCAAACGCTATTATTTCAGGCAACTCAAGCCATAGCCCAAGCGTGGATAAAATGTGCGATTACTTTGAGAGTGAGCGTTTGCGCTGTGGGTCTGCTATAAAGTTTTGCCGTGTAGCTCAGGGTATTGCGGCTGTTTATCCAAGGTTTTGTGGCAGCAGTCTTTGGGATATAGCAGCAGGGGACGCTATCGTAACAGCAGCTGGCGGTGGTATGTTTAGCATTCTAACAAACGAGCCTTTAAAATACACTGGCGAACATCTGCGAAACGACTATTTTATCGCATTTAGCAAAGACGCCCTAGCACACAAAGACAAGTTCTTAGCCTACGCTAGATCACTTTTAGATAAATAGGAATTCTAGAATTCCCTGCCGTCATTGCGGAAATTCCGTCATTGCGAGGCTTTGAAAAAAGAGGGAGCAATCTCGTTTAAAATTCCGTCTAAAATTCCGTCATTGCGAGGGAACAAAGCGACCGAAGCAATCTCTAGGGAATTCTAGAATTCCTTAGTTCTGTGTCATTGTCCGGCTTGACCGGACAATCTCTATAAAAATCCCGCCTTGCTTTTTTGTCATCCCCCGACTTGATCGGGGGATCTCATCACAAAAAAATTTAGAATTCCTTGCGTCATTGCGAGGGAGCAAAGCGACCGAAGCAATCTCATTTAAGTCTTAATAAATAAGATTGCTCCCTCTTTTTTTTAAAGATTCGAAATGACGAATTTTAGGGAATTCTAGAATTCTATATAGAGATCCCCCAGTCAAGCTGGGGGATGACATAGTAGGGAATTCTAGAATTCCTAAGACTAAAATTCCCACAAAAACACAGATAAAACAAGAGAATTCTAGATTTTAGCGGGGTTGTAGGGGCGGCAGCCACTAAGGGTTTAGGGCGTAGCCCTTATAAAATTTGCGGGGCTAGGGGCTTGCCCCACTAAAGCGAGCAAAAATCTAGAATTCCTAGCAATAAAATCTAGAATTCCTAAGTAAAAATCTAAAATTCCTAGGCAAATTTATTAGGAATTCTAGAATTCCTAAAACTAAAATTTCCTAAACTAAAATTCCTGCGCAAAATTCCCTAGACTTATTTTATATACTCGCCTTGAAGCTCGGCTGGATTTTTCGTAATAGCAGAAGAAGCATTCTCTGCGCTAGAATTCCCTGCAGAATTCTCTGCGCTAAGCTTGGCAATTTGCGCTTTTAGCTCAGCAATTTGCTTTAAAAGCGCTATTACCTCAGGGCTATCCGCGCTTACTAGATTTGCCGCGCGTTCTTTGCGTTTGGCCTCTAGCTCTGCTGCCTCGCGCTCTAGCTCTGCTTTTTGTGTCAAAAGATTTGCTATGCGGATTTTGGCTAGTTCTATCTCTCCAGCCTCTCCAGCCTCTCCACCCAAAAAGCTCTCTAAGCCCAGCGTGCTAGCGTTTTTCTCAGCCACCAAACAACAAACCAAAAGCCCCAAAAAAAGAGCCACTCTACCAAAACTACGCAAAACTCCACGCCCTTTTTAGCATTTCAAGTCGTGAGCTAGCCCCAAGCAAAAGCATATCAGCTAGCACCAGTCTCATCATCGCAGTCGCCACCACCGAGCCTCTCACACCGATACAAGGATCATGTCTGCCAACTAGCGCAAACTTCACCGCCTCTCCACGCTTATTTATCGTTTTTTGTTCGCTAAAAATACTAGGCGTGGGCTTAAAGTGGCTTAGCACCACTAGATCAGCCCCAGAGCTTATACCAGCTAGCACGCCACCAGCGTTATTTGAGCCAAACTCCGCTCTCATCGCCCCAAAACCTCCATTGCTAGCAGGCAAAAGCTCATCATTATTTTCACTACCCCGCAGCCTGCTAGCTGCCACACCTGCGCCGATTTCTACGGCTTTTACGCCGTTTATACTCATCATCGCTTCTGCAATTTTGCTATCAAGCTTATCATACATAGGCTCGCCAAGCCCAGCAAAAAGCCCCTTTGCCACGCTTAGCACGCTAGCCCCCACGCTCTCGCCGCTGTCTTTACATGACTTTATCAGCTCTTTTTGGCTCGCCTCATACTCTGGCAAAAGCGCAAAAATCTCGCTATTTTCAGCATTTTCAAAGTCCACCGCCCCCAAAAGCTCAGCATATCCGCCCTCTGCCCTGCCTATCTCGCCCACGCTTAGCACGCCGCTTTTTACTTCTATGCCAAAGTGATTTAGCAAAAGCTGTGCAAACGCCCCACCAGCCACTCTAACTGCTGTTTCTCTAGCACTAGCTCTGCCGCCACCTCTATGATCCCTTATCCCCCACTTAGCAAAGTAGCCAAAGTCCCCATGCCCAGGGCGAAAAAGCTCTTTAATATTCTCATAGTCTTTGCTATGCTGGCTTGTGTTTTCTATCACAAAGCCTATGCTAGCCCCTGTGCTAAAAAGCTTGCCATTTTCTTCAAAAACACCGCTTAAAATGCGCAATTCATCATCTTCTTTGCGGTTTGTGGCGTATTTGCCGCCTGGCTTTCGCTTGCTCATCTCATTTTGCAAGAATTCTAGATTTATCTCCACATTTGAGGGCATTCCATCTATCACGCCACCTATTGCTACCCCATGACTCTCACCAAAACTACTTAGCGCAAATCTTTTACCAAAAGTATTCATTTTTTATCCCTTAAATTCCAAGCTCAGAGTGAGAGCCAATATTTGCTAAATATAGCAGCAAGGCATTATGTTCTATTTTATAGATTAACACCAAATCAGGCTTAATATGACAATCCCTAAATCCCAAATATTTACCCTTTAATGCGTGGTCGCAATATTTCTCATCTAGCTTTTCATTATTTACGAGCTTACCTAGAACTTCTTTTAAAAGTCCTTTATCTCTATCATTTAGCTTTTTAGCTGCTTTTTTAAAGCTAGCCGATGCTTTGATTTCTAGCATTACAAATCTTTCATCAGCTCATCTACGCTTTTATATACGCTAAATTCGCCACTATTAAACTCTTTTATCGCCTTATCAAGCGCAGGTATTTTATCATCCCTTATACTATATAGCTCTTTTGGCTTGTTTTTTAGCAGTGCTTTTATCGCCTCTATCACATCTGCGCCTATTTTATTATCCAGCGTTATCGTAGTCATTTGCTCCCCTTTTTTAGCGCCTCTACTGCTATCATCGCACATTTTTGCTCGGCTTCTTTTTTGCTAGCGCCCACAGACCTTGCTATTTCTTTATCCCCCAAAAACAGCGCAATCTCAAAGCTCTTTTTATGATCAGGCCCACTAGATCCTATTAGCTCGTATTTTGGCAGCAGTCCTAGTCGCTCTTGTGTTATTTCTTGAAGCCTTGTTTTGTAGTCTTTTAGCACATCTTTATCTATGTTTTTAAACTCACTCTCCACTAACGGCACAAACACGCCCTTAGCGCACTCCAAGCCACTCTCCAAGTAAATCGCCCCAAATATCGCCTCCAAAGCATCGCTAAGCAAACTAGGCTTTTTATCCCCACCGCTTTTTCTCTCGCTTATACTCATTATTAGATACTCGCCAAGCCCCAGTGATCCTGCAATTTTTGCAAATGAGCGCTCATTTACAAGCCCAGCTCTTATCTTTGAGAGATCGCCCTCGTTATGCTCGCCTTTTTTGGAGCTAAACTTATGATATAGATACTCGCCCACCACAAGATCTAGCACCGCATCGCCTAGGAATTCTAGTCTTTCGTTATTTACCCCAGAGCGTGCGCTTTTGTGCGACAGCGCCGCTTTTAACAAGCTTTTATCTTTAAACTCATAACCTAACAATTTTTCTAATTTTTTAAATTTTTCACTCATAATGACATTTTGCCACAAATTCATTTAAACTAAGCAAAAAGTGATGAAATTTCGTAAGAAAATGTGATATAATAAAAAATCGGCTAGCCAAAACTAGCCGAAATAAACCACCAAAGGCTAACTATGAAAAAACATAGTAGCCGAACGCTGAAATTATACCTGAATTTTTGCCTTTTTGGGTGGAAAATCTGTATAAAAATAAGCAAGTAAGCACTGGGGGCGCAAGCCCCTAGCCTTTGGTGGCGACTATTTCATATTTTTAGGCAGTTCTAGAAGCTTACAAAATTTCTGCTATAATCCCCCAAAATTTTTTCTAAAAAGGACACCACATGCCAAAACTACTTTGGATAAGCCAGTTTAATCTCCACGACTCTAGCTCAGGCGCAGCCAAACACTGTAAAGCATTATTAGAACAGCTTGCTAAGCGTGGCGTAGAAATTCTAGCTATCGGCGGTTTTGTCTTTGATAGCATCGCAGGAGCCAAATCCACCTTCCCAAAACTTGAAGCCGAAATCCAGCAAGACGCTGCTAAAAAGCCACCCATATCCCTGGAGCAAAACGGCATTAACTATCTTTATATCCCCACTAGCACGACCTCTCTCTCGCTCCTACCACACGATGAAGAGTGGCGCATATATACAGCCTTTTGCAGACAGCTAAATATATTTCGCCCTGATGTGTGTATGGGCTATGGTATGGCGCTTTTTGGCACGGCAGTTCACGCTGAGTGTAAGCGCCGAGGTATCCCCCACGCCTATCCTATCTGTAATGGCAACCACCCCTACTACAACTTCTGGGATAGTGATTTGCTTTTTACTGATAGCGCAGCAAACGCACAGCTCTACGCACAGCGAGACCATCTAAACCTAGCTACAACAGGCGCTTTTATAGACAAAGACGCCTACATCGCTGGGAGCGGTAGCCACGAGTATATCACCATGATAAACCCAGAACCCCGCAAAGGCGGAGCCATCCTAGCAAAGCTTGCCCTACTAGCAAAAAACGACCCTGAGCTAAAAAATGAAAAATTTCTAGTGGTAAATAGTCGTGGCAACTTTGCCTCTACTGTAAGCGTCCTACACGACGGCGATGGCGCCACAAACTACAAGCCTGAAATGTTTGATAATGTCAGCATGGCGCAAAACACCACAAACATGAAAGCCATCTACGCCCTAACCAAAGTCCTACTAGCCCCAAGCGTGCCAAAAGCTTGGCATGAGGGCTGGGGCAGAGTCGCTAGCGAAGCGGTGCTAAACCGCATCCCTGCGCTCGTAGCAAAAAACGGCGGCTTAGAAGAGGCAATGGCTGGTGCTGGCATAGCGCTAGATGTGCCTAGCACTCTTCATGACGACCCAGCTCGCATGCCAAGCGATGAAGAAATCGCTCCATGGCTAGAAGCACTAAAAGAACTACTAAAAGCCAAAAAACCAGCCGCCAAAAAATCTAAACCAGAACTAACCTTCGATGAGTGGAGAGCCGCCGAGACCAAAGAGTGGCAAGCCCGCTTTGATGAGGCAGCAAGGCTACTAGACATAGGGCGTAGCACCGATAGGACTATGGCTATGTTAGAGCCACTCTTTGCTAAGCGCGCTAGCCAAAATCCGCATATAATGCTAAAAGGACAGCTGCGCTTCGGCTTCGACGGCAACCCTTATTAAAAAGCCTTGTGTGCCAGCGTGTCATCCTCGGGCTTGACCATTATGTGTCATCCTCGGGCTTGCGTTTTTGTCATCCTCGGGCTTGACCCGAGGATCTCTAATGGCAGGAATTCTAGTTTTTTTGGGGGTGCGGGGGTATTTTTAGCTTAGGAATTCTAGATTTTAGCGGTGTTTTAGGGGCGGCAGCCCCTAAGGGTTCAGTGCGGTGCGTTGTGTTCTGTTATGTTTGTAGCGATGATCGCACTTTTGGCAGTCTATGCTAGTATTTTAAAAAGGTTGTAATATGGAAAACTTTGTTTTTGTTGCTATTGCTGTAATGATCGGCTTTTTGGGTTTATACATGGCTTACATAGGCAGACAAATAGCAGCCTAGCCCCAAATTCCCGTCATTGCGGAATTCCGTCTAAAATTCCGTCAAAAACGCAAATAAATCAAGAGAATTCTAGATTTTAGTGGGGTTTTAGGGGCGCAGCCCCTAAGGGTTTAGGGCGTAGCCCTTATTAAAATTTGCGAGCAGTGGGGCTTGTCCCCACTAAAGCGAGCAAAAATCTAAAATTCCTTAACAAAATACTTTAATAAAACATTAATAAAAAACAAAAAAATAGCTTAGTTTAAGCAAAGTTTAATAATTAAAACACTACAATTCCGCCACAATTTATCTTAAAGGAGTTAGCCATGAAAAAGGGCTTTACAATGATTGAGTTGATCTTCGTGATCGTAATTTTAGGAATTCTAGCTAGCGTAGCTATCCCTCGTCTAGCTGGTACAAGAGAGGACGCTGAGATCTCAGCTGCTGTTGCGAACCTACGCACACTACTAAGCGACGCTGCTAGCTACTATGCAGTAAAAGGAGACTTTAAGGACGCAGGGGGCACAAACGACGCAAAATGGACTGAAATTACAAGTGTGCCTCTAAAAAAGGGTGCTGATGGTGCTGCTATGGATAATACAGTAGAAGCTGATACAACTGCATACCTAAAAGTAGGTAACGTTAATGACTGCATCGGTGTTGCAGTGGTAGGTAAAACCACCAATGCACCAGCTCACATTAAATTTACTCTAAAACAACAACCTGCTGGTACTGGACAAACTGGAACAGTAACAACAACAGAAGGTGTTTGCGGTAAAGTTCTAGCTTCAAAACCTGTAAAAGCTTATATTGATTCAGTTGTAAAGGATAATACTACTAATGGTATTGCAAATGCTATGGCTATCGGCTCAAACACATCAGTTTATCAATAACCAACACAACCAGCACCATAAGCTAAAATATTTAGCTTAAAGAGCTAGGGAATTCTAGAATTCTTAATTCTAGAATTCCCTTTTTTTTTAAATTAAATAAAAAGGAGAGAAGATGAAAAAAGGCTTTACAATGATAGAGCTAATCTTTGTTATCGTTATCTTAGGAATTCTAGCTAGTGTAGCTATCCCTCGCCTAGCTGGTACAAGAGAGGACGCTGAGATCTCAGCTGCTGTTGCCAACCTACGCACACTAATAAGCGACGCTAGTGGTTACTATGCAGCAAAAGGAGACCTTATTGGTGCAAAATGGAGAGATATCACAAATGTGCCTCTAAAAGATGAGAATGGTGATGCTATTGATACCACAGTAGGCGCGGTTTACGACGGTACAAGAGTATCCCTAGCAGTAGGTGGTAAAAACTGTCTACAAATATTTCTTCGAGATAGTGAGATAGGCACATATTTTGCTTTTAAACCAGTTAACGGAAATAATGATCCTCTTTGTACAGCAGTTTTGGCATCTACTCCAGTAAAACAACTCTTAGATTCAACTCTACCAAACAGTGGTAAACCTGAAGACGGTACAGCAAACTGTACAGGTGTGAAGAATGATGGTACTGGTCTGGGCTGCGTAGCAATCAGTTCAGGTAAAATATACTAAGTAAATAACGCTGGCAAGCTCAAAACCCTTAAAATCTAGAATTCCCTGCTGTGTCATCCTCGGGCTTGACCCGAGGATCTCTATAAAAATCCCCCGACTTGCGTTTTCTGTCATCCCCCGACTTGATCGGGGGATCTCAAACCTTGTGTCATTGTCCGGCTTGACCATTCTGTGTCATTGTCCGGCTTGACCGGACAATCTCTATAAGGAATTCTAGAATTCTTTAGTGATGAGATCCTCGGGTCAAGCCCGAGGATGACATAGAATGGTCAAGCCCGAGGATGACAAAAAACAGCCCGAGGATGACAAACCTTGTGTCATTGTCCGGCTTGACCGGACAATCTCTATAAGGAATTCTAGAATTCCTTAGTACTGAGATCCTCGGGTCAAGCCCGAGGATGACACACTAACACGCAAGGCGAACAATTTTTATAGAGATCCTCGGGTCAAGCCCGAGGATGACACAAAACAGCCCGAGGATGACATAGAATGGTCAAGCTGGGGGATGACAAAAAACAGCCCGAGGATGACACAAGTAGTTAGGAATTCTAGAATTCCCACTCGCTGCTTAGATCTTTAAATTCTGGATTTTGCTTTTTTATTAGTTCTATTTTCCACTCTCTATTCCACTTTTTGAGTGTTTTTTCTCGTTTTATAGCCTCGTTTATATCACTAGTTTGTTCAAAATACACTAGCTTATTTACATTGTATTTTTTTGTAAAGCCATCTAGTAGTTTGTTTTTATGCTCGTATAATCTGCGCAATAAATTATTTGTTATGCCTATATAAATGACTGAGTTTGTTTTGTTTGTGAGTATGTAGACATAATAATAGTTCAATTCTTGCCTTTTATTTTGTGTTTTTTAGTCTTGTGCCATTATACGGATTGCGTGCTTTTTTTGGGATCCCCCGATCAAGTCGGGGGATGACACAGAATGGTCAAGCTGGACAATTTTTATAGAGATCCTCGGGTCAAGCCCGAGGATGACAAAAACGCAAGCCCGAGGATGACAAACCTTGTGTCATTGTCCGGCTTGACCTGACAATCTCTATAAGGAATTCTAGAATTCTTTAGTACTGAGATCCTCGGGTCAAGCCCGAGGATGACACAGAACGCAAGCCCGAGGATGACAAAAAAGCAAGTCGGACAATGACACAAGTAGTTAGGAATTCTAGAATTCCTTGCCCCATTCGTAGACAATTTTACCTGATTTTATGCTTAGGACATTTGCGCCTTTTAGCGTTTTGCCAAAAAGCGGCGAGTTTATGCTTTTACTGAAGTTTAACTTCTCATCAAAAATATATTCTATATTTGGATCGATTATTGCGATATCTGCTAGCTTGCCTACAGCTATCTCGCCCCTATCATCAAGCCCTAGAATTTGGGCCGGTCTTTTTGAGCATACTCGCACCATATCTTCATAGCTTAGCACGCCCTCACGCACTAGATTTAGCGTGAGTGGCACTAGGGTCTGCAGTCCTGTGATACCAAAAGGCGCATCCTCAAAGGTGCTGTTTTTCTCATCCTTGCTGTGTGGGGCATGGTCGGTTGCTATCACATCTATAACGCCGCTTTTTAGCCCTGCTTTCATCGCCTCTACATCAGCCTTTGTGCGAAGTGGCGGGCTCATTTTGTAGCTTGTATCGTAGTTTTCTAGTGCACTCTCATCGTAGGTGAAGTGGTGCGGCGTAACCTCGCAAGTGATGTTTATGCCCTTTTCTCTAGCCATTTTAACGAGTTCTAAACTCCACGCAGAGCTGATGTGAGCTGTGTGTATGCGGCCGCCTGTTTGCTTAGCAAGTAGTAAATCACGGCTTATCATTATCTCTTCTTGTTCTCGTGGCATGCCTTTTATGCCTAGTTTCATACTCATTTGCCCCTCGTTCATATGTCCGCAGCGGCAAAGTGAGCAGTCTTGGCTGTGATTGATGATAAAGCTGCCGTGATGCGCACTATACTCAAGCGCAGCTCTCATCACATCAGAGCTTACCACAGGTAGCCCATCATCGCTAAATGCGATGCAGCCAGCCTCTAGCATCTTGCCCATATCTACTAGGCGCTCGCCCTTGCTGCCTTGCGTGATAGCAGATATGGGATATAGATCGATTAGACCGCAGTCTTTGGCCTTTTGGATCATGTATTTTGCGATTAGTGGGCTGTCATTTACTGGCTTTGTATTTGCCATGCAGCAAGCAGTCGTCACGCCACCTGCAGCTGCAGCGCGGCTGCCTGTGATGATATCTTCTTTATACTCTTGGCCTGGGTCACGGAAATGGACATGCATATCAATAAGCCCTGGCATAACAAGCTTGCCACTAGCATCTATCACACGGTCAGCATCGCTCATAGCAGAGCTGATTTGCGTGATTTTGTTATCTTTGATCAGGATATTTGCTTTTTGTGTGTTGTTTGCGTTTATTATGGTTGCGTTTTTTATCAAAATACTCATTTTTTCTCCCTTTTAGATGATTTTTAGGTTTTCTAGGCTTGATCTGGGGTGCATTTCTAGGCTTTCACAAAAGTCTTTGTTATGATACTTTGCCACAGCTGCGCGTGCTATCATCGCAGCATTGTCACTACAATACTCCAAAGGCGCAAAGAGTAGCTCGCAGTCATAACTAGCACAAAGATTCTCTAGCATGCTTCTTAGGCGTAGATTTGCACTAGCCCCACCTACTACGCCAAAGCGCGCCCACTTTTGCGAACTAAATGCTAGTTTTAGGCGGTCGATGATGTGAAGACAAGCCACACGCTCAAAACTAGCAGCGATATTTGCTTTTTGCTGGCTGGGAATTTTAGAATTCTCATTAGGAATTTCGCTAAGAATTCTAGAATTCTCGCTAGAGATCCCCCGATCAAGTCGGGGGATGACAGAGTAAGGAATTTTAGAATTCTCACTAGGAATTCTAGAATTCTCTAGCTCCAAGCAGGCTAGTCGCACTTGATTTTTCAGCCCTGAAAAGCTGTATTCTAGCCGCTTTGTGCCCTTTAAAGGCAGGCTAAAATCATAAGCCCTATCATCGCCTTTTAAGGCTAGATTTTGGATTTGCGGCCCACCTGGGTAGCCAAGGCCTAGCATTTTAGCACTTTTATCAAAACTCTCGCCAAAGCTATCATCGCTAGTAGCTCCAAGCACGGATATAACGCCATTTTCGCTGATATCTAGTATCATCGTATGTCCGCCGCTTACTAGTAGCACGCCAAGGGGCAGTTTTATCTGCTCATTTAAAAACAGCGAGTAAATATGCCCTACAAGGTGATTTACGCTAATTAGCGGTAGGTTTAAAGCAGCGGCTAGCGCCTTTGCTGCTACTATGCCAGGAAGCAAGCTCACGCTAAGCCCTGGTTCGTTTGTGACAGCTATGGCTTTTAGAGCTTTAAAATGCTCTTTTGCCCTTAAAATCACAGCCGGCAAGGCAGCGGTGTGTAAGCGTGCGGCTAGCTCAGGCACTACGCCGCCGTATTTGGCGTGCTCTTTTTCTTGGCTGATTTTTTCGTAATGAACGAGCGAAAAATCACTAGCTTTCATAATCGCTACTGAGCTATCATCACAAGAACTTTCTATTGCTAAAATCACTTTTTTGCCTTTTGTTTAGGGAATTCTAGAATTCCTTAGAGTCTTTAATCTCTTTTAAAACATTATCTAGGCTTTTTTCTAGCCTAGCTAAGTCGCTAGTATTTTCTAGCACAAAATCAGCCAAAGCTCGCTTTTTTTCTATATCCATTTGAGAGTTTATGCGAGCATTTGCGTTAATTTCATCAGCCTTATCTCGGCGCAATATCCGCTTTAAACATAGTTCTTTTGGCGCATAAACTAGCAAGGAAGTAGCAAAATCATACTTTGCCCGCCCTCCACTTTCAAAAAACAGCGGAATATCTACAAAATAGAGCTTGCCAGTCTTTTCAAGCTCATTAGATAAAAAGCAAATACGCTCATGTATTAGCGGATGCAAAAGCTCTTCTAAGCTCTTTTTTGCGCTAGGATTAGCAAAGACTATTGCGCCAAGGGCTTTTCTATCCACCTTGCCGCCACTTAGTAGCTGCGCCCCAAAAAGCTCGGCTATCCTGCTTGAATTCAGCTCTAAAATCTCATGAGCTATGCTATCAGCGCAGATTATCTCATAGCCACGCTCTTTTAAAAGCGCACAAACCGTGCTTTTGCCTGAGCCGATTAGTCCGGTTATTACTACGCCGTGCTTAAAAGACATTATTTTTTAGCAATTACTTCTATTTCTACCTTTGCGCCTTTTGGCAAGGCTCCTACTTGAAGTGCAGAGCGCGCTGGGAAAGGCTCGCTAAAATGCCTTGCATATACTTCATTTACAGCAGCAAAGTCTGCAATATCAGCTAGAAAAACAGTGGTTTTTACTACATTTTTGGTGCTAAGTCCTGCTGCTGCTAGCACGCCTTCTACATTTTTTAGGGCTTGTTCAGCTTGCTCGGCTGCTGAGTTGCCAACTATCTCGCCACTAGCAGGGTCTAGTGGAATTTGCCCTGAGCAAAATACAAACTCACCAGCATCTACAAATGCGCTATAAGGTCCTATTGCTTTTGGATAATTCATTTTTTCTCCTTTAATGTATGCGCAATTTTAGCATATTTACAGCGAATTTTAGCTAGAATGCGAACATTATTTAAAGGAAAAACAATGATTTCATACAAAGAAGCAGGCGTTGATATAGACGCTGGAAATAGTTTTGTAGAGGCGATAAAACCGCTTGTTGCTAGCACGCAAAATGAGCATTGTATAGGTGGTATCGGCTCGTTTTCTGGGGCTTTTGCGCTGCCTAGCGGGTATAAAGAGCCTGTGCTACTCTCAGCCACAGATGGCGTAGGCACGAAACTGCGCCTAGCCATAGACTATGATAAGTTTGACACCGTGGGAATTGATCTAGTAGCAATGTGCGTAAATGATTTGATTTGTAATTTTGGCAAGCCACTATTTTTTCTAGATTACTATGCTACAGGTGCTTTAGATATAAATGACGCAAAAGCCGTAGTAGCAGGTATAGCCCAGGGCTGCAAGCAAGCAGGCTGCGCGCTAGTGGGTGGCGAGACAGCTGAAATGCCTAGCATGTATGAAGTAGGCGACTTTGACCTAGCTGGCTTTGCGGTGGGAATTGCTGAGCGTGGGCAAATAGATAGGCGTGAGTTTGTGCGATGTGGCGATGTTTTGGTAGCTTTGCCTAGCACTGGACTTCACTCAAATGGCTTTTCACTAGCTAGAGCTGTGATCAAAAAGCTTGGGCTTGATTTAAAAAGCGAGTTTGATGGACGCACTTTAGGCGAGGTGCTACTAGAGCCTACTAGGATTTATGTAAAAGAGTTTTTGACACTAAAAGAGCATATCTCAGCTCTAGCGCATATCACAGGCGGCGGAATACTAGAAAATCTGCCTAGAGTGCTGCCAAAGACGCTTGGCGCAAAGGTAGATGAGGCCGCTATCAAAGCCCCTGCAATCTACGAGCTACTAAGCAGCCAAGTAGAAAAAAGCGAAATGCGCAGAACCTTTAACTGTGGCGTTGGCATGGTGCTAGTAGTGCCAAAACAAAATGTAGACAAAGTCCTAAAAGCAAGCGATGGCTACGTCATCGGCGAGATAGTAGAGGGCAGTGGTGTTAGCTACTGCTAGGGAATTCTAGAATTCCTTGTTATTTTAAGCGATTTTTTATCTAGGAATTCTAGATTTGGCTAGGGAATTCTAGAATTCCTTGTTATTTTAGGCGATTTTTCATCTAGGAATTCTAGATTTGGCTAGGAATTCTAGAATTTTAGGACTAAAATTTCGTTTTTATTTGACGATATTTATATAAAACCAAAAAGGAGCAAAAATGATAAATCCAGTATCAAGTCCAGCTTACACTCCAGTAAGCTCTGCTAGCAAAGGTGCTGATGTAGCAATGAATCAGGCTGAGATGAGTACAGCTCAAATGGCTCTTGGCGCGCAAACTAATGTGATGAAAGCAGCTATGGAGATAGAGGGGCAAGCTGTGATGAATATACTTAATAACACACTTGATATAAGGGTGTGATGATGAATATATCAAGCTCTACGCCTAGTGTGTCTGCCCCACAACCTGCGCAAACTAACCTAGCTAGCACACCAGCTAAAAAGGCTCAAAGCACTCAAGGTGAGAACATTATAAATATACTAAAAAATGTTTTTGATGTAAAAGCCTAAGGGCTTAGGAATTCTAGAATTCCTTGTTATTTTAGGTGATTTTTATCTAGGTAGGAATTCTAGAATTTCAACTATTTTTATCTAGGAATTCTAGAATTCCTAGTTGTTTTATGTAATTTTTTATCTAGGAATTCTAGAATTTCAACTATTTTTATCTAGGAATTCTAGAATTCCTAGTTGTTTTATGTAATTTCTTATCTAGGAATTCTAGATTTAGCTTTTATTTTTTCACGCTTGCTGCTAGCTCGTTCATTTTTTGATACAGCTTGCTTTTTTCACTCTCGTCATTTGTGCCATACATGAGCTGAGTCATTAGCTGCATGAAATCAAAGGTCTTAAACATCTCTTCATCTTTTTTGGCTTGCGCTTCAAGCTTTTTGAAAGTTGTGGCTAGCTCATCGCTTTTATTCATGGCTTCTATGCCCTCAAGACTCTCTTTTGCTTCTTTGATAGCATCGCTGATTACGCCTGTGGTGTCAGCTTTTTCAGCCTTGTCAAGCAAGTCTTTAAAAGTATCTAGGCTTTTTTCAAAATTAACATTATTTTGCCCTGTGAAATAATCGCTAATACTGCCATATTTGCCATTTGAAACCCTAGCGATAACTGAGTCGTAAATGTTCATTTTCTCTCCTTTGCTTTAAGGATTACAAGCAAATTCTATTCTCTTTTTAAGTGCAAAATCTAGAATTCAATTCTAGATTTTATGGTATTTGCGTGGTAGTAAATGAGTAAGCAAAATTTTCTCTAAAATTATTCGCTTTCTCATCTAAAAGGCTTCTTACTTGACCTGAGATGATGATTGATTGAAGTCCTGTTTTATCGCTTTCTATTCTATTAGCGCAGTTTTTTATCGTATCTTTATCGCCTATGTAGGTAATAGAAATATTTGCTCTAAAAGTTGGGCTTGTGTCATTTGGATAATTTATCTCTATTTCATCCACGCAGGTAGCAGTAAAGTCATTTTGCTGGACTTTCATAATGGCATACTCAGCTGCTCCGTCAGCTAAAAGCTTGGCTTGTTCGTGAATAAAAAGATTAACGCTAGTCTTTGCGCTAGATGATGAAATAGCCATACTTAGCGCACCTATGCTAGCTACTAGCAAGATAAAAATAATCGCTAAAATGAGTGAAAATCCCTTTTTCATGTCGCCCCCTTATCTTACTATCCTGCTTTGGCAAGCCTCGGCTTTGCCATCATTTTCTACTAAGCAAAGTTTAAAAACAATTGTACTAGCGATGTTTGGATCACTTCCAAGCGCACTAAAGCGAAAGGTGCTAACACTAGGTGCTAGCAGGCTTTTTTTACAAGCGCCCTTGATATCGCAGGTGTCTAGATATAGATTGTTATCTTCTAAGTAGATTTTATCTATCTCTTTTGAGAGATAATACTTATGAATAAGCGCAGCCATGCTAGGACGGACGATAGTGCTATTGCTAGTGCTAGCTGGGCAGTTACGTACTAGTGTGAATTTGCCTTCTGTGAACCCTATGCTGCCCTGAGTACATTGATAGGCAAAAGACTTGTTGCCACTATAGTAGCGCCCAAAATGATCACTTTTATTTTCATACAGCAAACTGCTATCATTGCTAAAAAACAGCTCATAATTATCAAGATTTAAGCCAGTAAGATCAGTTTCTTTGCTAACAAACTTTACTTCATCTACAAGCTTTCCACTATCCCTTTTGGTAGTGGTTTCTAGTTCGCTTATAAAGCCGCTTGTCCTAGGGGCTGCCGCTCCGCCTTTTTTGGCTGAGATGAAATTTCGCTCTAGCTCGTAGGCTTTGCGAAAAAACACTAGCTTGCCGTTCTTTGCATCTATAGCTGAGAGTGGCTCATAGTTTTTTGCGCCAGTATCTGTGCTAGTCTCTATAGCTGTGGTTTGTGGTACTCTTTTTTCTAGCCTAGTTGCTATCATATCAGCAGCGTTATTTGCCACAGATTCTAGGCGGTGGATTTGCGCAGTTACAGCATAGTTGTCAAATAGCGAGCGAAGTATATCAGTGCCTACTCCAGCGATGATAGCAAGCACCACCATTACAAAGAGTAATTCTACTAAAGTAAATGCTTTTTTCATCGTGACTCTGTTCCTATATTAAAAGCAAAGCCATTTAACTTGATTTGATTAACACCTTCTATGATATCGCCTCCACCTTTTCCAGTAGCAGTTGCGCTTACTAGCATAGCATTTGTTGTTGGGTCAGTAGTAGTAGCTGTATCGCTAAAAGTGGCTGTGATTTTTATGCCATTTGTGCCAGTTGTTGTTTCAGCAATGTTAATAAACTTTACTTCTGCTGTGATATCAAAATCAAAGGCGTTTTTAGAGCCTTTACTTAGCTCTGCCTTTGCTCCATCTTTGCAGTTTATACCAGAATTGCACGAGCCCACCCCTGCCGCTTGTATAGCATTGCCGTCTTTGGCTCTTGCTAGAGTGCGGCTGAAGTATTTTTTTGTACCAGCAGCAAAGCGGGCATCACCACTTTGCGCATCTAAAATTCCGCTATACATCACAGCTCCGCTGCTGTCAGTAAAACCATCAGCAATAGCAGAATTCCACGGCTCAGAGAGTATATCATCGATGAAAATTCTACTAGAAGTAACGACCTCAGATACCACAGCTTGGACATTTGCCTTGCCTGTGCTAATAGCGATAAAAGGCAGAGCTGCTACAGCAACACCCACTACAACAATAGCTAAAAGTAGTTCAATAAGCGAAAAAGCCCCCTTCATCTCAAACCTAGCTTAAAAAGTTAGAAATTTTCTCAGCTTGAGAGTATTCTACATAGTCTTTTGGATCAAGGACGATTTGAGCCATTGTGTTGTTTTTTACATTACAAACGATAGGCGCGATGAAGTTTACACCGCTCTCGCCGATAGTTTTGCCTAGCATAACCATGTTATAGACTCTTAGATCACTTCTATCATTTATATCAAGTAGCACTTGATACGGAGTTGGTACATCAAAACTATAATCACTTCTTAGCACATAAGGATTGATTAGCGTAAAGCTTGTGTTTTTGTGCTCTGCGCCACTTTCTACGCTTTTCATTGTTACAAAGAACTTATCAAGTGGAGTGATTTCTACCTTTGTGATATCCTCAAAGCCTAGGATAGGACCTTTTACAGTGAATAAATTTTTGTTTACCAAAGTGCCGATTTTCTCAGTTTGGCTGTATTCTGGGTAGAACTTTGGATCAAGCACTACTTGGCTGATTGTATTGTTATTCATATTACAAACAAGTGGAGCTAGGAAGTTTACGCCACTTTCTTCGATAGTGCGAGATAACATAACCATGTTAAAAACTCTTAGTTGGCTATCATTGTTTATATCCATTAGCACTTGATATGGAGTTGGAAGCTCAAAGTCATAATCAGGACGGACTACATAAGGATCAATAATAGTGAAGCTCACAGGCTCTTTGTTAGCATCACGCTCTTTGCTAGTTAGTTTAAAAAAACCATTTTCAAGCTCGGTAATCTCTACACTACGAACATCCTCAAAGCCAAGAATAGGGCTTTTAACATTTAAAATCATTTTTTCTCCTTTGAAATATTTACGCTATTTTATCACAAATTTTTTTTAAATAGATGAAAAATTAAGCATTTTCTATGAAAATTCTTTTAGAATTTCTTTAAATTCATCCATTTTTGGCGTGGCGATTATCTTTTTTCTAAGCTCACCGCTTTTAAAAATCAAAAAAGCAGGCGGACCAAAAATAGAGTAGAATTCTAGAATTCCTTGTTTTTTTTCGCTCATATTGCTCAAATCTACTTTGATGATTTCAAAATTACTAAGCAATTTTTGTGCCATCTCATCTTTGCTAAGTTCTTTTTCAAACTCTATACAATTTACACACCAAGACGCCCAAAAGTCTACTATTACAGGTTTTGAGGCAGTTTTTATTTTTTCTTGAAGTTTGCTTAAATCATCTATGCTTAAATCTGCTTTTAGCTCAGTTGCAGCAGCATTTGAGCTAAATCTAGAATTCCCTACCCCAAAAGATAGAGCAAAAATCATAAAACAAGCAAGCCCAGCAGCTATAAAACTAAGATTTAAAGCTAAAAATGCTCTAGCAATAGCATTTGCTGGTGCCTTAAAATCAGCCAAAAACACCCCAGCAAAAACTCCCAAAAGTCCGTATAAAATCCACGCAAAATCACCTATAATGCGAGAAAGCAGCCAAATAGCAACCCCAAGCATAACAAAGCCAAAAATCTGCGTGATTTTCATCATCCAAGCCCCAGGTCTAGGCATACTAGCAAAACCAGCACCAATAGCAAGTAGCGGTGCTCCCATACCAAGCCCAAGCGCAAAAAGCGCAAATCCACCAAGCAAAATATCCCCAGAACCTGCTATATAAAGCAAAGCCCCAGCCAAAGGTGCTGCTACGCAAGGACTTAGGATAAGGGCTGAAATAGCCCCCATGAAAATCACTCCAAAATGCCCTGAAAATGCGCCAGCTTTGGCGTTTAAGAAGTTATTAAATCTAACAAAAATGGCTGAGTGTGAGCTAAAAATAAGAACTGCTAAAAGCACAAAAATAATAGTGCCAAAAATAATAAAAATAGGCTGCTGCAAGTAAGCTGCAAGCCCAGCACCCAAAGTAGCTGCAAGCACGCCAAGCACAGCATTTGCTACGCTCATTGCTAGCACATATTCTAGGCTTGCTAGCAGTTTTGCGCCCCTGCTTGCGCCACTACTTGCTTTTGCTACGATGATGCCACTTAGCACAGGCACCATAGGTAGCACGCACGGAGTAAGGCTAAGTAAAATTCCATAGCCAAAAAAGCTAGCTAGTATCCAAAAAAACGAGCTTTTGCTAAGTTCGTTTGCGATTTGTTCATCACTACTGAGGCTGGTTTTGCTAGGTTGGTTTGGAGCATTTACTATATTTAGCTTAGTTTCAAGCACCTTTGGTGGGAGCAGAGAGAGCCTAAACTCACTTCTCATCGGCGCATAGCAAAATCCAGTATGCGAACAGCCCTGAAATGCGACTATTACATTGCTCTTTTTATCATCAAAGCCTTTTAATATCCCCATGGGGATAAAAATATTAAAGCTTTCATTAAGTTCGTTATTTGCTGGCTTTGGTAGCTCCAAAAGTGCGCTTATATCGTTATTTTCTACTGATACTTTTAGTTTATCAGCATAAAGATACACACTTTTATCAAAGTTTATGCCAAGCTCAAAGCCACCGCCTACGCTCTTAGCACTAAATTTAAAGGCACTATCTTTGTCTAGTTCAGCGCTAAAAGCAAAACTGAACCAAAAACTAATAAAAATTGTAAAAATTCGTAACATTTTTTTAACACTTTTTTGAAAAATTCGTAAATTTAAATACATTTTTAGCAAAACTTTGTAAATATTAGCTAAAATTTCTAAATTTTTCGCAAAGGAGCAAAAATGTCTGAGGAAATCAAAAAAGACAAAGAAAGCAAATATGTTACCATCAAGGTAAAAAAGAAAAAGCTTAAATATGAAAAAGAGCTTGTAAAACTTCAAATTGAGCTACTTAAACTTCAAAGCTATGTAAAAGAAAAAGGCCTAAAGGTGCTAATCCTCACAGAAGGCCGCGATGCAGCTGGTAAGGGTGGCACGATCAAACGCATCACCGAGCACTTAAATCCTCGTGGGTGTCGCGTGGTAGCGCTTGAAAAACCAAGCGATGTAGAGCGCACACAATGGTATTTTCAACGCTACATAAAACACCTGCCTAGCGCAGGCGAAATCGTGATCTTTGATCGTAGTTGGTATAACCGTGGTGGCGTTGAGCCTGTGATGGGCTTTTGTACCAACGAAGAGCACAATATGTTTTTGCGCCAAGTGCCAAAACTAGAAGAAATGCTAGTAAACTCTGGCATAATTTTGTTTAAGTTCTACTTCTCAGTTAGCAAAGAAGAGCAAAAAGCTCGTTTTGATAGCCGCAAGGACGACCCACTAAAACAATACAAACTCTCGCCAGTCGATCAACAAAGCCAAATTCTTTGGGAGCAATACACCCTAGCAAAATACTCAATGCTACTAGCATCAAATACTGATTTTGCACCGTGGACTATTATTGTTAGCAATGATAAGAAAAAAGCTAGATTAAATACAATAAAATCGATTCTAGCTCGCATTGACTATCCTAAAAAGATCAGTAAAAAAGAGCTAGAAGTTGATGAAAAGCTTGTAAAAACAGGCTCACAAGAAATCGCTATCATGGCAAAAACACTTCGCAATGAAGGCCTTAAAAAAATAGAAGATAAGAAAAAATAAGTCTTTCTAAGCTATTTTTAAAAACTTTAGGGAATTCTAGATATAAATCTAGAATTCCATATCGGCAGATTGAGCTGATATAATTTGAGAGATAAAAATTAAAATATTGAAAATTTATATTTAAACATTTTTTCTATTCAAAAAGAATTTTTTTAATGTTATCTTTTATTTTATTGTTTTTCGCATATTCATTTAACGCTTGATTATTTTGTAAAGAGCCAAAAACATTACGAATTTCTGTGGCAATTTTTGTTAGATTTTTTTGTGAAATATATTCCAAATTTGTTTTGCCATCAATTTGCCTATCTAAAAGAAAATACTCAGGTTTATAGCCACTATTTTTATATTCTTGTAAAAAAGAGCTTAAAGTTTTTTGTTTTTCATTTGTAAAATTGCCAGTAAAAATTTCTTTAACAAACCTATTAGCACCATCGGCGTATTCACTTTGATAAGAAGCTGTATTATTCCTGCTTATGAAAAGGTTTATACAAGTCGCTTTATCATCTCCCCAATCCGAACAAGCCTCTTTTGCATCGTTAAAACATTGTTCGCTATCAGGTATATCACAAGGATTACCCTCGGCAAGTCTTAAAAATTCTAAATACTGATTAGTCGTTTGGCTTAATTCTTCTCCACATACAACATTAAAGGCTAATGCTGAGCCAAGTAAACTACTTACTAATATTTTTTTCATTTTTTTTCCTTTTTTTATTTAAATTTAATATTTTATTCTATCATTTTTTTTAAAAATTTGTCAATAGTTTTCTTTTAAAAAAATTATCCAGTTAAGAACAGCCAAAATCAATTACAAGCTTTGATTTATTATTAAACTTTTCATTATTTTAAATAATTAACTTATCTAGAATTCCCTAGGGAATTCTAGATTTATAAAGAATTATAAGGCTATTTTCTAGCTACGCCGCTTTTTCTAGCAGCATCAGCTACTGCACCGCTAACTTTTTCAAGTAGGCGTGGATCAAACGGACTTGGTATCACATACTCTTTGCCAAACTCTATTTTGCGGCCGTGAATGCTCTCTAACGCAGCTTTAATATCGCTTGGCATAGCATCCCTTGCAAGCTCAGCTAGAGCGTTTGCTGCTGCCATTTTCATCTCTTCGTTTATTGCTTTTGCGCTTACACTTAGTGCGCCTTTAAAAATATATGGAAAGCCAAGAACATTATTTATTTGATTTGGCTCATCACTTCTGCCTGTTGCGATGATCGCATCTGGGCGAGCTTTGCGTGCTAGGGCTGGAGCGATTTCTGGATTTGGATTGCTCATTACAAAGATTAGTGGATTTTCACTCATGCCTGCTATATCATCTTCGCTTATGATATCAGCTCTGCTTAGTCCTAGTAGTACATCAGCGCCTTTTAGAGCGTCTTTATAGCTATCTACGCTTCTACCTTGCTCAGCTAGTTTTGCTTTATCCACAGCAAAGGCTCTTTTATACTCATCAAGCCCACTTCTATCAGTAGTAAGTGCGCCTTTGCTATCAAACATTACTATATCTTTTACTCCAAGGGCTCTTGCCATAGTAGCGCAGCTTATAGCTGCTCCGCCTGCGCCACATACTACCACGCGAAGGTCGCTAATATTTTTATTTACGATTTTTGCGCCGTTTATAATGCCAGCTGTGCAAATGATAGCTGTGCCGTGCTGATCGTCGTGCATGATAGGAATGTCAAGGATTTTCTTAAGCTCTGTTTCTATATAAAAGCACTCTGGGGCTTTAATATCCTCAAGGTTAATACCGCCAAAGGTAGGGGCTAGTGCGCGCACGATATCAACTAGTTTTTTAGGGTCTTTCTCATCAAGCTCTATATCAAAAGCATCAATGCCAGCAAAGCGTTTAAACAACACACTTTTACCTTCCATTACAGGCTTGCTAGCAAGCGCGCCAAGGTCGCCTAAGCCCAAAATCGCAGTTCCGTTGCTGATAACGCCTACTAAATTTGAGCGGTTTGTTAGCTCATAGCCTTTATTAGCATCTTTTTCTATCTCTAAGCAAGGGTAAGCCACGCCTGGTGAGTAAGCAAGGCTTAAATCATCTTGGCTTGCTACACTTGTTTTTACATTTATCTCTATTTTACCGCCTTGGTGGTAATCTAAGGCTGCTTTTTTTAGCTCTTCTTTTGTCATTTTTACTCCTTTAATCTAAAAATTTAGCAATTTTAGCGCAAGTTTTTTAAAAAATAAATTAATTTAAAAATTTAAGCAAATTTTAATAAATTATGTTTCTTTTTGTAACAAAAAAGGCGCAGTTCTTAGAAAAACTCTAAAAACTGCGCCTTATGTCCCTAAAGCTAGGGAATTCTAGAATTCTAGAATTTTAGATTTAGAATTATAGTTTGCTAGCGTTGTCGCTTAGGTAGTCAGCCACGCCCTCAGTTGTAGCTTTCATACCTTTATCGCCTTTGTGCCAACCAGCAGGGCAAACTTCGCCATGCTCGTTTGTAAATAGCATAGTATCAACCATACGAACCATTTCATCAATGTTTCTACCTAGTGGTAGGTCGTTGATTACTGCGTGGCGAACTGTGCCATCAGCATCGATTAGGAATGATCCACGAAGTGCTACTGCATTGTCAAATAGAACATCAAATGCTCTTGCCCAGTCTCTTTTTACATCAGCAACAAGTGGGAATTGAACTCTGCCGATACCGCCAGCTTTAGGCTCAGTCTCTCTCCACGCAAAATGGCAGTACTCATTGTCGCCACTTACGCCAATTACGCTAATGCCACGCTCAGCGAAGTCTTTAAAGCGGTTATCAAATGCGATAATCTCGCTTGGACATACGAAAGTAAAGTCTTTTGGATAGAAAAATACTACCGCACCTTTTGGTCCGATGTTGCTGTATAGGTCAAAGTTTTCCTCAATTTGACCATTGCCTAGAACTGCTACGCCACTTACGCGTGGTGCTTTGTTTGTTACGATCATTGTTTTTCTCCTTGAAATATTTGCGATAATTTTTATCGTCTGCGAAATTGTATTGAAATAAGAATAAATTTTATGTAAACGAAAATTTAAAAACATTTTTTTGCCAAATTTGCTAGAAATTACTTATTTTTTTGTATAATAGCGTGATTTTAAAAAAGAAAGGCAATGTAATGTTTGGCAATTTATTAAGCAAAATTCGCCGTCCACAAGCCAAGCAGGGCGAGGCGCCAAGCCACTGGATAAAGTGCCCTTCGTGTAATTCTCTTATGTATAATAAAGAAGTAGAAGCTTGTTTTAATGTCTGCCCAAAATGCTCTTATCATATGAGAATTTCAGCTCTTGCTCGCATTGAACTACTTAGTGATGATGGGAGTTTTGCTGAGTTTGATAGTGAACTTAGACCAAATGACCCTTTGCATTTTGTGGATAAAAAAAGCTATAAAAAACGCATAGAAGAAGGTCAGAGTAAAACAGGTCGCGCAAGCTCGGTTATAGCTGGCGAGTGTAATATAGACGGACTTGGCGTCCAGCTTGTAGTGTTTGATTTTAGTTTTATGGGTGGCTCGCTAGGCTCAGTAGAGGGTGAGAAAATAACTCGCGCAGTCCATAGAGCTATTGCTAAAAGAGAACCGCTTATAATAGTAAGTGCTTCAGGTGGCGCTAGAATGCAAGAAAGCTGCTTTTCGCTACTTCAAATGAGTAAAACAAGTGCTGCTTTGCAGCTTTTAGCTCAGGCAAAGCTGCCTTATATCAGTGTTTTAACAGATCCTACCATGGGTGGGGTTTCTGCTAGCTTTGCGTGGCTAGGAGATCTTATCATCGCCGAGCCTGGCGCACTAATTGGCTTTGCAGGGCAAAGAGTAATAGAACAAACCATAAAAGCACAATTACCTGAGGGCTTTCAAAGAGCAGAGTTTTTACTAGAACACGGCTTAATAGATGCTATCGTGCCAAGAGCCGAGCAAAAAAGCTACATCGCTGATGTGCTAAGATTTTTAATGAAATAATGAAACAAATCGCTGTGTATTCATGTTTTAAAGGCGAGGATTATGACCTTAGTGCTTTTATTAAAGCTAGCTTAAAATGGGCAAAAATCAGTGATATAAATAAATTTAGCCCAAATATTGCCAAAGCGCAAAGCTCTGGGGATATAATGCTAGCTAAAAAAAGCTATGAAAGTGCGTATGAGACGCATTTGGACGGATTTTGTATAGCCCTAGATGAAAGGGGTAAAGCTATGGATAGCTTAGAGTTTGCTAAGCTCATTGAGCCGCATAATAAAATTAACTTTTTTATCGGTGGGGCTTATGGTTTTAGCGATGAGTTTAGAGGCAAAATGCACACCCTACTCTCACTCTCAAAGCTTACTATGGCGCATAAAATCGCAAAACTCGTGCTATTTGAGCAGATTTTTAGAGCTCTTAGCATTAGCGCAAATCATCCATATCACAAGGGAGAATAAATGTCAAAACGATATATTTTGTATTCAATAGCTTATATAGCTTTGGTGGCTGCTATTGCTTTTTATTTTAGCTCACAGAACTTTACTATTCAAACTTTTGGCTACGAGCTTACACTGCCAGTTGCTGCGTGGTGTGTGCTGCCAGTTGCTATTTTTGCGCTGCTTAGCGTGCTACACATGATGTTTTATGGCTTTAAGCATTATCTAGACAGCAGGGCTTTAAAAAGCGATATGGAGAGCTTTGAGAGCTTTGCAAAAGAGAGTTTTTTAGGCTTAGAGAGCAATAAAGAGTTTAAAACGCCTTTGTATACAAGTGCGGTCTCGGTTTTGCGAGCTTTAAATCCGCTAAATTCTTTTGGTTCGCCTAGTTTTAAAAACGAAGGTTTGCAAGCTGCCTATGAAACATTTACTAAGGTGCGAAATGGCGAAGTTGTAGATCTAAAAAGCTTTCGTTTACCAAAAACAAATGCGCTTTTTATCCAAAATGAAATAAACAAGGCAAAAACTGATGTCAAACATGCTATTTCACTGCTTAGCTCAAAAGATGAGCTGCCAAGTGCCCTACTAGATGCTGCTAAGAAAAATGCTGTGGCAAATGCTGATTATAATCTACTTAGCAAAACTAGAGTAAAGTTTGATTTTAACGATATTTGCGTGCTTTTAGAGCGTCTTGGGCAAAAGCAGATTGAAATAGCTGGCGATGAGCTTTTAAGCCTGCTAAAAACCGAGGGGCTAAGTAGCGAAAATTACCTAAGATTTGCTAAAATCTTAAAGAAAAGAATCAGCCCTGATATGCTAATAAATATCTTTAAAAAATTGCGCTTAGAGGTGCCTATTGCTAGTGAGGCTTGTTTTTATCTGCTTTATGATTTACAGATGATTGATGAGCTAAGAGAGCTTTTAAATGCTTGCGAGGGCGAGAGATTTGAGCGTATTGAGGTGCTTTTATTTTTGCGTGACCATGGAAAAATGGAAAAAGCTGATTTGATTTATAATCTATAATTTTATCCTAGGAATTCTAGATTTAGAAATTTTAAATTCAATATAGAATTCCTAAGTGAGATTCCCTAGGAATTCTAAAATTCCTAAAACTAGAATTCCTATTTTTGTTTCGCAACCGCATTTTCTTGGTGCTACTTTTTTTGCTTTGCATCTGCTGGTTGCTAAGTTTTTGGGGGTTGGGGGGATTTTTTATATTAGGGAATTTAGAATTCCCTAAATAAAATTTAGAATTCCCAAATAAAATTCTAGAATTCCTAAGCGAAATTCTAGTTAAAATCTTCTTATTTGAAATTCAATAAATCCTCTTCTTTGCTAGCATTATCATCGCTTCTTTTGTTTGTGATATAAATAGGCTCACTTAGCCAGCGCAAGACTTGTGGTTGTTCATAAAGCGCTTGGCATTTTTCATCATTTTTAAAATCGCTCATAGCGATACTTATCTTAGCATCTTTGCTAGTATCTAACTCAATCTCAAAGCAAACAGACCACCAAGGCAGCGCATTTAGCGGCACGCCAGCTGTCGTCCAAAAAGCCTCTTTTTTGTTTGGCAAGAAAGATACCGAAGTGATATAGTGATTTTTAACATTTTGTAAGATAACTTGTAACTCAGCAATCGCCGACATGCTTAGTATTTCTTTTTTACCACCCTCAAAGAACTTAGCACCAAAATGCGCCACAAGCAAGGCTGTAATGATACCGATGATCGCATCACCCAAGGCGAGATTTTTCTTTGGCTTTGCGATATAGACTTTGCCCTCTTGATCGTTGATATTTCCGTGATTTTTATTCATTAAGTATCCTTAATTTCTGGATTACCAAAAAGCCTATTCATTTCATTTTCATTTTTTCTATTTATCTCTGCTTGCGTTGGCTCACTTTTTATCGCTGGTGCGATGTTTGGCATCATATCCATAGGTGGAGCTAAGCTCTCATCGCTAGAAAAATCCTCTTGCGCAGGTTCATTTTGATATTGCTGCTTTGGTGGTTGTTCTAGCTTAGTTATAGAGTTTATGATATCACTAACTAGATTTTGCTTTTTTTCTACCTTAAACTTCTTTGCCCCAAAGGCGATTTGCGCAAGTTCTCTTAGCACGCCTGAGTGTGTGCGAAGCGCAGCTGCATCATCAGCAATAGCACTAGAGATAAGCGTGATATTTTCTCCATCAAAGCCGCCAAACTCAATAAAATTATCAAAAATCTTGCCTAAATCATAGCTTCTATCATAAAGCAATTTAATAAAATGCTCGTATTTTTGAGTATCTTGGCTGCTTTGCGGCTGTGATTGCATGGCTGGCTGTGTAGTGGCAGAAAACTGCGCTAGCTCAGGACTTGGTGATACTAGCGCAGGCTGTACCTGCTGCTGTGGCTGGCTAGGAATTCTAGCTGCGCTTATAGGCTGAGTGTTGTTAGGAATTCTAGATTGCGCAGGGCTTTGCTGTGGCTCAAGGCTTGATAAGAGTGGCGCAGACTGTATCGGCTGTTGGCTAGGAATTCTATATTGTGCTGCTGGCGCACAGAAGTTAGCAGCACCGATATCAAAAGCATTTCGCATAGAAAATAACGCTATATAAAGCACAAAAGCAGGGTCCGCGCCGCTGCCAAGCATATTTTTTGCCTCGCTTAAAATCTTGAAAAATCTCTCAAAAATCAGCAAAGAAAACTCATGTCTAGGCTCTAAAAATCGCTCTTTTAAACTTGCGATAAGCTCGTTTATAATCATCTCGGCATCGCTGTCTTCTAGACTTTTAATTAGCGCGCAAAGCTCTTCGCGGCTGCCTTTTTGAGCGGTGCTTAAAATCTCATCAATACGCCTAGGATCAAGCAATCCAAGCATATCAGTAACGCCGTGCGTGCTAATAGTCCCACCGCAAAAAATAATTGCTTGATCAAGCAAGGTTAGCGTATCTCTAAGCGAGCCAGAACCGCTACGAGCGATGATTTTTAGGGCATCGCTCTCAAAGCTGATTTGCTCTTTTATCAAAATATCTTCAAGGTGCTTTACAATTAGCTCATGGCTTATAGCCTTAAAGCGAAAGTGCTGTGTTCGTGAGAGTATCGTAGCTGGCAGCTTTAATGGATCAGTCGTAGCCAAAATAAACTTTATATAAGCAGGTGGCTCTTCAAGAGTCTTTAAAAAGGCGTTTGAGGCTTCTTTTGTAAGCATGTGAGCCTCATCAATGATAAAGATTTTAAACCGCCCAGAAACTGGCGCGTAGCGAGTTTGTTCTATTAGATCACGGATATCTTCGATTTTACGGTGGCTAGCAGCGTCCATTTCTATGATATCCATGTGTCTGCCCTCATTTGCGCTAATGCAGCTAGCACAGCTCTCGCAAGCATGAGAGCCTACTCCACGCTCGCAAAGCAAGTCTTTTGCAAAAATGCGAGCCGAGCTTGTCTTTCCACTGCCTCTAAGCCCTGAGAAAAGATAAGCGTGGCCTAGCCTACCGCTATCTAGGGCGTGGATGAGATTTTCTTTTATCGCCTCTTGACCTATTAATTCATAAAAGCTTTTTGGGCGGTATTTTAGTGCTAGTGCTTGCATTTTTTTCCTTAAATAAAGTTCTAAAGGCTCAGCTTGCGGACGCTTTTAGAATTCTAGAATTCCACAAGCATAAAATTCACAAAACGGCTCCAAGATTGCGAGACGATTTTTAGCTTTTTTGGCGCAGGGCTAGAGGCGCGTCTGCGGTAGCAGCTGCGAAAATTTTGCGTCTGGTTTTCAAGCCGAATATCGGCGCAGAAAAACGCTGCAAAAGTTTTCGCAGAGCGGCTGGGCTGCTGGGGCCAAAAAGGCTAAAAAGCATCCGCAAGCTGAGCCGTTAAACAAATGAGCCCTTAAACAAAACTACTTATTTATAATATTTAAAAACTCTTCGTTATTTTTAGTCTTACTCATTTTTGGATATAAAAACTTTAACGCTTCTATATCATCCATACTTGCTATTGCGTTGCGAATAGCCCAAATGCGAGCTAGATTTTCTGGACTTATTAAAAGCTCATCTTTTCTAGTGCCTGATTTTAGAATATTTAGGGCTGGATAGATGCGGCGGTCGCTAATAGAGCGGTCTAGCACCATTTCGCTATTTCCTGTGCCTTTAAACTCTTCAAAGATCACATCATCCATGCGAGAGCCAGTATCAATGAGAGCAGTCGCCACGATTGTTAGCGAGCCACCATCTTCGATATTTCTAGCAGCACCAAAAAAGCGCTTTGGCTTATGAAGTGCGTTTGCATCCACGCCACCACTTAGCACTTTGCCGCTACTTGGCGTGGCTGTGTTATAGGCTCTTGCTAGGCGAGTTATGCTATCAAGCAAGATTACTACATCTTTGCCGACCTCTACCATGCGTTTTGCTTTTTCTATTACAAGCTCGGCTACTCGCACATGATTTAGTGCTGGCATATCAAAAGTAGAGCTAAAAACCTCTCCGTGCACGCTGCGCTGCATATCAGTAACTTCTTCAGGGCGCTCGTCTATTAGTAGCACAATCAGTTCAGTTTCAGGATGATTTCTAGTAATTCCTTGGGCAAGTTCTTTCATAAGCTCAGTTTTACCAGTACGTGGTGGAGCTACTATTAGGGCTCTTTGACCTTTGCCAATAGGCGTAAAAAGATCAAGCACACGGCCCGTTAAGCGCAGTGGATCGTATTCAAGTCTCAGCTGCTCGGTTGGGAAAATCGGCGTTAAGTTATCAAATAATGGTCTTTGTTTGGCTTCATTTATGCTTTTATAGTTTATCGCTTCTATTTTAAGCAGGGCGTAGTATTTCTCGCCCTCTTTTGGCTCTCTAACTTGGCCGGTGATAATATCTCCCACGCGAAGGGCAAATTTTTTAATCTGGCTTAGGCTTACATAGGTGTCGTTTTGACTATCACCAAAGTTACCCTCCATAGCCCGCAAAAAGCCAAAACCATCAGGGACAATATCTAGAATTCCTGTAAATAAAATATATCCGCCTTGCTTGGTTTGGGCTTTTAGCACCTCAAAGATTAACTCGCTGCGGCGAAATTCTTGCGGATTTTCTATATTCATACTCTCTGCGATTTTAATCAGCTTTTCAAGCTCCATTTCACGCAGCTGTTCTATGGTGTATCCATCTACTGGGGTGTGAGTTTGGGCGTGTTGCTTTTTGCCCCTTGTGGTCGTTGTTTGCTCAGGTTTTTGTTGTTCGGTAGAGTTTTGCATTGATTACCTTTTTAAAATTGTAGAAAGACGCCAGTTCTAAGGCGTATTTTTAGAATAATTTTGAGTGGTGAAATTATAGCCAAAAAAACTTAAAGATTATTAAAATTAAGCTTAGCTTAAAAAAGCCTTGGGAATTCTAGATTTAAGAATTCTAGAATTCCTTAGGGAATTCTCTTTAGGAATTCTAAAATTCCTAGGCTTTTGGGGGTTAGGGGGTATTTTTTATCTTAGGGAATTCTCTTTGGGAATTTTAGATTAGGAATTTTAGAATTCCTAGGCTGTTTGCTAGGAATTCTAGATTTTGCCTTAGGAATTCTAGATTTTTGCTTGCTTTAGTGGGGCAAGCCCCTAGCCCCGCAAATTTTACAAGGGCTACGCCCTAAACCCTTAGGGGCTGCCGCCCCTAAAGCTCCGCTAAAATCTAAAATTCTATTGCTTTATCTGCGTTTTTGGGATATTTTTAGTCTTAGGAATTCTAGATTTAAGAATTCTAGATAAAAGATACCCCCTAACCCCCAGAAAAACTAGAATTCCCTAGAATTCTCTAAATATATTTTAAAATAAACAAATTTTAGAATAGGCGTAGTGTGGCTAAATTAAAAAACAGCGATTCTAGTATCGTGGTGCTAGTGTGCTAAAAGCCTGCGGTGCACATGGCATGGGTAGAACATAAAGTTCACCGAGCCGTGCGCATTTCCGCAGGATTTTGGTGCAATAGTGCTGCGAGACGAATCGCTACAATCGCTACATAAAAAGATTATTTACACTCTCATCATGATAAACCCTACGTATCACCTCAGCAAACAGCGGCGCTACGCTAATTACCTTTATATGCTCGTTTTGCTCTTTTAGCGGGATTGTATCAGTTACTACTAGCTCGTCAATCGCTCCTGCTGCGATGCGCTCGTATGCTGGGCCACTTAGCACCGGATGAGTACAAAAGGCAGTTACGCTAGTCGCCCCTCGTTCTTTAAAGGCAGCCGCAGCCTTGATCAAAGTGCCAGCAGTATCTACCATATCATCGATTAAAATCACATCTTTGCCATTTACATCGCCGATTACATTCATAACTTCGCTTTCATTTGCTTTTTCACGGCGTTTGTCAATGATAGCAAGGTCTAGATTTAGCTGCTTTGCTAGGCTTCTAGCACGAGCTACGCCACCTACATCAGGGCTTGCTACGATAGGATTTGAGAGATGCTTGTTTTTTAGGTAGTTTATGAAGGTAATAGTGCCATAAAGATTGTCCACTGGAATATCAAAAAAACCTTGAATCTGCCCAGCGTGAAGATCCATAGTAACTACTCTATCAATGCCAGCAGTTTCAATCATATTTGCTACAAGCTTGGCAGTAATTGGCACTCTTGGTGCTGCTTTGCGGTCTTGCCTTGCGTAGCCAAAGTATGGGATAACAGCCGTCACCGTGCTAGCAGAGCTTCTTTTTAGAGCGTCTGTTAGGATGAGTAGCTCCATGAGATTTGTATCAGTTGGCGCACAGGTTGGCTGGATGATAAAAACATCCTTGCCACGCACGCTCTCGCCGATTTGGATGCTGATTTCACCATCGCTAAAGCGTTTTATACTAGCCTCGCTTAGTGGAATTCCTAGATATTTTGCTATTTGGCGAGAAAGTTCTTGATTTGCCGTGCCAGAAAATACTTTGTAACCACGCATTGTTTACCTTTTTTGTAAGAATTTTTGTCGGTATTTTAGCAAAAATTGCTAGAAATTTACTTAAATTCTAAGCTATTTTTTGCTAAAATCGCCTGAAAATTTTTAGGAAATAAAATGAAAGACTTAATCTCTACCAAAGATCTCTTAAAAGACGATTTTAAGGCACTTATAGCGCAAGCAAAGCACTTTAAAGAACTAAATGCAAGTGAAGCTAGGCACGAGGATAAATTAGCTGGAAAAAGCGTGATTCAAGCGTTTTTTGAAAACTCTACTAGAACTCGCATGAGCTTTGAGCTCTCAGCCAAGCGTCTAGGCTGCGATAGCACGAGCCTAAGCCCTGCTATCTCAAGTGCAGCAAAGGGTGAGAGCCTGCTTGATACTATAAAAAACTTAGAGGCTATGCAAAATGACTTTTTTGTGATCCGCCATCAAAAAAGCGGTGCTGCAAAGTTTGTAGCGCAGCGCTCAAAAGCCCATGTAATAAACGCAGGCGATGGCTGTAACGAGCATCCTACGCAAGCTTTACTTGATATTTTTACTATGAGCGAGCATTTTGGCGCAGGTGACGCTATAGCTGGCTTTGAGAGCATTAGTGGCAAAAAAATCAGCATTATAGGTGATATTTTTCACTCCCGTGTGGCTAGATCAAATATTTATGCGCTGCAGACTTTGGGTGCCCAGATTACGCTATTTGGGCCGCCGCAGTGCCTGAGATACGCAGAGGTCTTTGGCTCTAAAAGAGCTAAAAATATAAAAGAAGCACTAAATGACGCAGATGCTGTAATAATGCTAAGAATACAGCTTGAGCGTAGCGAGGATGAAGTGCCGCTGCCAAATGAATATGCTAAATACTTTGGGCTAAATGCTAGCAATATAGAGTTTTTGCCGCCACATGCGCTAGTGCTTCATCCAGGGCCGGTTAATCGTGGCGTGGAGATGAGTAGTGAGGTGATGGACTCTCGCTCACTCGTGCTAGAACAAACGCAAAATGGCGTGGCTATGAGAATGGCTGTATTTTCTATGCTAGCGCAGAGCTAGGTTTTTAGGAATTCTAGAATTCCCAGTGCTAAATCTAGAATTCCCTGCGTCATTGCGAGGGAGCAAAGCAGAGGGAGCAATCTAGGAATTCTAGATTTCTGGGGGTTAGGGGGTTTCTTTTAAGTAAAATTTAGAATTCCTAAAATAAATTTAGAATTCCTAGAGATTGCTTCGCTTCACCCCTCAATGACGAGAATTCTAAAATTCCTAAATAAAATCACAAATATTTCTCCACAATTTCACAAAGTTTTTCAAGCACGAGTTCTGCGTCCTTTACGCTCATTTTTTGTTGGCAAGGCAAGCTTAGTTCTTTTGCGTAGAAAAGCTCAGCATTTGGCAGTGAAATATCTCCATACTTTTGCCTATAAAAATCAAAGCTATAAGTAGGCTTGTAGTGAACCTGAACGCCGATATTTTGGCTGTGAAGTTCTGAGAAAATCTGCGCTTTATTTTTGGCTAGATTATCACACAAAAGCACGATATACAAATGCCTAGAGCTTGTTATGCCACTAGGAATTTTCACATTTTTTGCCCACTTACAGCTAGCAAAAAACTCATCATAAACGCTAGCAATTTCACCCCGAATTTTCACAAACTCATCAAGGCGAGCAAGCTGCGAAAGCCCTAAGGCACAAGCCACATCGCTAAGTCGGTAGTTAAAGCCAAGCATGCTCATATCGCTATCCCAAAGCTCTGTTTTGCTTATACCGTGAGAACGCAAAAGTTTACATTTTTTAGCTATTTCATCGTCGTTAGTTAGCACTGCGCCACCCTCGATTGTAGTAATAGGCTTAATAGCATGAAAGCTCATAATAGTAGCGTCTGCGCCATTTTTATTATCTGCTAAAAGAGCCGAACCGATTTTTCTGCCATCAGCAAAACTGCTGCCAAGTGCGTGGCTAGCATCATCTACGACCTTTATGCCCTTTGCATGGGCTAGCTCGCAGATAGCCTCCATATCCACAGGATTTCCGCCAAGATCTACTGGGGCGATGATTTTCGTGCGTGGGCCAATACGCTCTTTGATGCTCTTAACATCGATATTTCCACTCTCCAAGCTCACATCCGCCCAGCGCACATCAGCCCCACACATAAGGGCTGCATTTGCCGTAGCCGCAAAGGTTATAGGTGTGGTTAGCAGCTCGTCCCCTGCGCCAAGCCCTAAGGCAAGATAGGCGCAATGAAGCGCAGATGTCGCTGAGTTCATCACTACTGCGTGTTTTGCGCCGCTGTAGGCACAAAGTGCGTTTTCAAAGTCGCTTACATAATGCCCACCGGTGATTACATCGCCTTTTAAGGCTGTGATTACAGCAGCGATGTCGCTGTCATTTATATCCTGACGGCTGTAAGGTAAAAAACTCATAATTTTCCTTTTTTATATTTGTTTTTATAGGCTGGCTCAGCTTGCGCATTTATTGCGACAAAATCACAGCTTGACAGCCCATCGCCTTTTAAAATTTTTCGCACCGTTTTTCTGCGCTATTGCTTGAAAAATCGGCACGAAAAATTTTAAATCACTGCCGTGAACGGCTCTCCACGGCTAGTCTGCGCTGTGCTTTTGCCACACTAAACGCGCAATCTTGGAGCCTTGTTTTTATTGCCGCTGTCGCGAATCTAGAATTCCTAGGAATTTTAGAATTCCCTGTGAAATTTGGAATTCTCTAGCGAATTTTAGAATTCCCAGGGAATTTTAGAATTCCCTACAAATTTTTTAGCTAAACGGCAATTCTAGTATCGTGCGTCTAATGTGGCGAAAGTGAGCGAGTGCGAGCGTAAATAGAACATAAGGTTCATTGAGCGAAGCACGAGCGAACTTTCGTCGCAGTAGGCGTGCGAGACGAATTGCCACAAAACTTAGCGCAAAATTCGCGGCAAGGTAATCCCCTCTTGCCCCTGATATTTTCCCTTTTTATCCGCATAACTCGTCTGGCAAAGCTCGTCGCCTTCTAAAAATAAAACCTGCGCAATGCCCTCGTTTGCGTAGATTTTAGCAGGCAGTGGCGTAGTGTTTGAAATCTCAATCGTTATATGCCCCTCAAATCCAGGCTCAAAAGGCGTTACATTTACGATTATTCCGCATCTTGCGTAGGTGCTTTTGCCAAGGCAGATTGCTAACGCGTTCTTTGGCATGCGAAAATACTCCACCGTGCGAGCTAGCGCAAATGAGTTTGGTGGCACGATACAAATGTCGCCTTTAAAGTTTACTACATTTTTTTCATCAAAATTTTTTGGATCAACCACGGTGCCACCGATATTTGTAAATATCATAAACTCATCAGCTACGCGTATATCATAGCCATAGCTTGAAAGCCCATAGCTTACCACGCCACGACCTACATTTTGCTCGCAAAAAGGCTCAATCATTTTGTTTTTCAAGCTTTGCTCTTTTATCCATTTATCGCTTTTTAGTCCCATTATTTTGTCCTTAAATCAAAATTTTGCGAAATTATAGCAAATTTGTGATACAATGCTAACTTCACTTTCAAAGGAGTTTGTATGACACATGAAGAAATCAAAGATTTAATAAGCTTTTTGGATGAAAAAGCAAGCATAAATCGCCTAAAAATCAAAGACAAAGACTTCGAACTTGAAATCAAAAAAGAAGACGCAGCTTGCGCAAATGCTGTCATAAGTGCGCCAGCACCAGCCTGCACTCCAACACCATCAGTAAATGTAGTGCTAAGCGAAAAACCAGCCACAAACAAAACCGCAGCCGGAGATACTATAAACTCGCCTATGGTAGGAACTTTTTATAAAGCCCCAAGCCCAGGTGCAAGTCCTTTTGTAAGCGTGGGTCAAAGCGTACGAAAAGGCGAGTGTGTGGGTATCATAGAAGCTATGAAAATCATGAACGAAATAGAAGCAGAGTTTGACTGTCGTATCGTAAAAGTACTTGTCGATGATGGTCAGCCGGTAGAATATGGCATGGCGATCTACGAAGTAGAGAAACTATAAAAAGGAATTCCAAAAGTTTAATTTTGGAAATAATAAGGCATTTTATGAAAGAAATCAAAAGAATACTAATAGCAAATCGTGGAGAAATCGCACTTCGCGCACTTCGCACAATCCAAGAAATGGGCAAAGAAGCAGTAGTAGTTCACAGCACTGCTGATAGTGATGCGCTATATCTTCGCTACGCAGACGCAAGTATTTGTATAGGCGAGGCTAGAAGCAGCGATAGCTATCTAAACATACCAGCTATCATAACAGCAGCTGAGATAGCAGGCGTGGATGCGATTTTCCCAGGATATGGCTTTTTAAGTGAAAACCAAAACTTCGTTGAAATCTGCGCAAAACATAATATAAAATTCATAGGCCCAAGCCCTGAAAATATGGCTTTGATGAGCGATAAAAGCAAGGCAAAGCAAATCATGATGAGAGCTGGAATTCCGGTAGTGCCTGGTAGCGATGGCGAAGTGCCAGATGCTGAGCATGCTAAAAAGCTAGCTAGTGAAATTGGCTACCCAGTCATCATAAAAGCAGCTGCTGGCGGCGGTGGCCGTGGAATGCGTGTAGTAGAGAGCGAGGCTGATATAGAAAAGCTATTTTGGTCAGCACAAAGTGAGGCTATGAGTGCCTTTGGCGATGGGACAATGTATATGGAAAAATACATCGTAAATCCACGCCACATAGAAGTCCAAGTCCTAGGCGACGAGCACGGAAATGTCGTTCATATAGGCGAAAGAGACTGCTCTATGCAGCGCCGCCACCAAAAGCTAATAGAAGAAAGCCCAGCAATAGCCTTAGATGATGCAACTAGAAAAGAGCTGCTTGAAACTGGCGTTAGAGCTGCAAAGGCCATTGGCTACTGCGGGGCGGGGACTTTTGAGTTTTTATACGATAGCAGGGATAAGAAGTTTTATTTCATTGAGATGAACACTCGCCTTCAAGTAGAGCATACAGTTAGCGAAATGCGCTCAGGGCTTGATCTAGTTGAGTGGATGATAAGGATCGCGCAGGGTGAAAAGCTAATGAGCCAAGATGAAATTAGCTTTAACGGCCACGCAATAGAGTGCCGCATAACAGCAGAAGATCCAAAGAGCTTTACTCCAAATCCTGGCAAAATCACTAAATACACAGCTCCAGGTGGAATCGGCGTGCGTATGGATAGCCATGTTTATAGCGGATATAGCGTGCCGCCATTTTATGATAGCATGATAGGCAAGCTAATAGTACACGCAAAAGATAGAAATCACGCTATTAAAAAAATGGAGGTAGCACTTTCTCAGTTAATCGTAGGTGGGATAAAAACTACCAGAGATTTTCATCTAAATATGATGAAAAATCCTGATTTTATAAACAACCACTTTGATACAAACTACCTAGCTAAGCATTAGGAATTCTAGAATTCCTAATCTTTTAGCAAAGGTGTAATTTTAAAGCACTAGGAATTCTAGAATTCCCTAGTACTTTTTTATTTTTAGGATTTATTTTGCAAGAGATATTTAAAAGCGGTGAGTATTATATAGGCTCACCTGAGCTGGTTTTGGACTATGAAGGCTTAGAGGCTTTGGGCAGTTTTGGTGGAATTTGCGAGATTGCTGGGCAAAAATGCGCTAGTTTTGAGTGTAATTCTAGTAGCGCAAGTGATAGCTCTGGCTTTGTTTACAGCATTGAAAACACGCTTTTAGCGCTACTGCCAGCTGCGCTTGTAAACGAAGAAATCTTAAAGCAAAAAATCCTTACCATAAAAAATAATGTCTTATATAATAAATTCTCAGGATTTAAGCTTGCTAGAGTGCTTAAATTTGATAGTGATTTTAGCGTGGAGTTTGGGGAGAATGTGCTAAGAATCGCTGAGCTTGATTTTAAAATTTAAAGGAAAAAAATGGAAGTAGTTTATCCAGTTTTACTTATAATCCACCTATTTTGTGCGATTATATTTTTAGGTTATATATTCTGTGATGTCGTGCTTTTGGGGCTTGTGCGCAAACACCTGGGCGATGCTTGGGCGGATAAGACTTGGAGCGTAGTTAGCCCAAGGGCTAGTAGAATCATGCCTATTTGCTTGCTTGTGCTTGTTATCACTGGCTTTGGTATGATTACAAAATATATTAAGTTTAGCCAAGGTTATGAAGCCTTTTTTGGCTCAAATCTACAAACTCTGCTTACAATCAAGATGATTTTAGCCCTTAGCATTTTTCTAGCGGCGTTTAGTTCTATTTTTTGCTTTTATGTGCTTAAAAAACGCACCTTTATAAGCAAATATGTCCACGAAATAGCCTTTGTTTTAGGCATTTTTGTAGTGCTTTTAGCCAAACTTGCGTTTATTTTATAGCTTGCTGGCTAGCAAATTTGTTATAATCTCAAAAAAGAATTTGACAATGAACGCAAATATAGCCAGTTTTATCATTTACATAATTCATAAAATCGCTAGGCTTGAAAAAATAAGTCCTGCGCAAGTTTATAAAGCCTTGGATAAAAGTGGCTGTATTGATGAATATTTAGTGCCTTTTTATGATGAGTTACACTCTATGGATGCTAGTGTGGTAGCTAGCGATGCTTTGCTTTGGCTAGAAAAACGTGGAGCAAAAATATGACCTTATATCACGGCTCAGACATCATTGTAAAAGAGCCAAAACTGGGCTTTTCTAATAGAAATTTGGACTTTGGCAAAGGCTTTTACACCACTAGCTTAAAAGAACAAGCTCTGCGCTGGGCTAAGCGCAAGGCTGTTTTAAACGCTAAAAGTACTGCCTTTGTTAGTGTTTTTCAGGCTGATTTTAGCTCAAATGATTTTAGAGTGCTAGATTTTTCAAGCGACTTAGAAAGCTGGATTGATTTTGTCTGCGAGTGTAGAAGTGGCTCTCAAATATACGAGAACTTCGATATCATCATCGGTAAAGTGGCTGATGATAAGGTCTTTAAAGTAGTTGATATGTACAAAGACAAAATTTGGGACAAAAACAGAGCCTTAAAAGAAATAAAAGTCTATGAAACATACGATCAAATCGCCTTTGTATCACAAAAAGCACTAGATTTTTGTTTGAAGTTTGATGAGAGTTTTGAGGTGGCATTATGAGCGAAGTAGAATTTGAGAATTTTTACAAAGAAAGACTTGAAGAAAAAATCATTTTCAGCCTTGTCAAACGAAAAAATATTGATTTTAAAACAGCGATGAGTGCGTATTATACTAGCTTTTTATCTAGGCTAATAGAACAAGGCAGCTACGGCATTCAATACCTAGACTCAGAGCTACTTACTGACGAGCTAGAAAAAGAGCTTACAAAAGATTTTTGACTTTTTTGTGGCGCACTATAAGGAATTCCCACGCATTTTAGGCGCTAGCAAAATTGAAATAAAAGCGATTAGCGATTTAAAATAGGGCTTTCTCGCTAAGCGTCGCTGTTAGCATGCAAAGCTATATAAAAAATATTTAGCCCCTTACTATCTCATAGCACCCATTGCTAAGGCGTTTTAAAACGCCTTTGCTTTCAAGTTCTTTAAAACACGCGATCACCGTGGGTTTGCTAGCTTTTGCTAGCTCGCAGACCTGCGCTATAGTAAGCAAGCAAATACCGTTTTCACCTGCGTTATCAGCCAAAACTTTCATAATATCATATTTTTTACCCAAAAATGCTCTTAAAATCGCTTCCAAATTTCAGCCTTTTTGTTATAATTGTAGCAAAATTATAAAAATCAAAGGTAAAAAATGAAGTTAATTTCGTGGAATGTAAATGGAGCAAGGGCGTGCGCAAGCAAGGGCGCATTAGAGTGGATAAAGCAGGCAAAGCCTGATTTTATCGGCTTTCAAGAGGTCAAGGCAAAAGCCGAGCAGCTGCCAAAAGACTTTAGCCAGCTTGGCTATAACACGCTTTATGTAAATAGCGCAAAGCGTGCTGGCTACTCAGGCGTGGCAACTCTTTCAAACTTTAAAAGCGAGATTTTCAATGCTCGCTTTTTTGATGATGATGAAGGGCGTGTGATAGAGCATGTTTTTGGCAACACTCATCTTTTTAACATTTATTTTCCAAATGGGCAAAGTGGCGATGAAAGGCTAGCTTTTAAAATGGATTTTTACGCTAAGTTTTTGGCGCATATTAAAGCTCTTGCAAAAGCTGGTAAAAGCGTGATTTTCTGCGGTGATGTAAATACCGCCCACCGTGAAATCGACCTTGCTCGCCCTAAGCAAAATGAGGATGTGAGTGGATTTTTGCCCATTGAGCGTGCGTGGATTGATGATGTTATCGCTGCTGGCTTTGTAGATACTTTCAGGCTCGTGCGTGGCGATGAAAAAGACCGCTACTCGTGGTGGAGCTACCGCGCAGGCGCAAGAGAGCGAAATGTGGGCTGGCGGATTGATTACTTTTTTGTTAGCAGCGACCTTGTCCCAAAGGTCAAAAATGCAGATATTCTAGCTGATATTACAGGCTCAGATCATTGTCCTGTCATGCTTGAGATTGATTTATAAAATCTAGAATTCCTAGGAATTCTAGCATAGAGTTTTTTTACTTCGCATCCGCTGGCCCAGGGTTAGGGGGTATTTTTTTATAATTTATATTTTATAAGATTATAAATATTAGCCTAGAATTCCCAAAGAGAATTCCCAAAAACTAAAATTCCCTAAGCCTTGTGTCATCCCCCGACTTGACCCTAGGATCTAATCACAGAGAATTCTAAAATTCCGTCTAAAATTCCGTCATTGCTAAAATTCCGTATAGAGATCCCCTAGTCAAGTTGGGGGATGACATAGTAGGGAATTTTAGATAAAATCTAGAATTCCTAGCTTCGCTCGCTTTGCCCCCCAATGACGGAATTTTAGACGGAATTTTGAACGAGATTGCTCCCTCGCAATGACGCAGAGAATTCTAGAATTCCCAAAAACTAGAATTCCAAAACTAAAATTCCCAAAAGAGAATTCTCCATTAACACCGCCCCTGCCAAATCTTTTTAATTTTAGAATAAATATTTTAGTCTCCACTCATTTGAGCGTTTTTTTTCACCTCATCAAGGGCGTAAAAAACTTCACTAATAGCCTTTAAATCATCACTTTTAAAGCCTAGATTTTTTTTCTCTAAAAGCGTGCTCATTAAAGCTGAGTTTTGCGCCATTTCATTGCCAAACTTTGCGCCATTTGCGGCGATCATCGCTAGTTTTGGATCCATTTTTGCCTTTTTTTATCTTTTTATTATCCAGCCGACAAAGCGACCGGTTTTGCCATCTCTGCGATATGAAAAGTAGTTTTTATCACAATGCGAACAAATTTCGCTAATTTCATAGTTTGTTGCGCCAAGCGCGTTTATTTCAGCCCTTAGCGCTGCTGTGATGTCAAAAAATCCGCCATTTTTATAAGCGTTAAACTCGCCCAAGTTCATATCGCCTATTTCATAGCAAGAGCCTTTTATATGTGCGCCGATGATGATTTTAAGGTCTTTTGGCTCGCTTTTCATTTCTAACACGCACTTTGAAAGTATTTTAGCACACACCCCTGCCCTGCCAGCGTGAATTGCAGCGATTATGCCCTGCTTTTCATCACAAGCGACAATCGGCGCACAATCAGCCACCATCACGCATAGCCCCACATTTAAAAGCCTGGTAAAAAGAGCATCGCACTTTGGCGCAGTTTTAGCAAAATTACTTAAATTCTCGCTTGTTACTTCAAGCACATAGTCGCTGTGAATCTGCTCCATAAAAACTAGGCTACCAGCCTTTATTTCACGCTTTAAAAGCTCTCTATTTTTTGCCACTGCTGCTGCTTCGTCGCCAGTGTGAAAGCCAAGATTTAAGGTATCAAATGGTGCTTTTGAAACCCCGCCAAAGCGAGAGCTAAAACCAAAATTTATCATCAAAACAGCCTAGAATACAGCTCGCACTCGTCCCAGCTAAGCTCGTGCTTTGGAATTCTAGTTTGAAATTCCAAAACTCTGGCTGCATAGCGAGCTAGTAGGTCAGTTTCAATGTGAAGTCTGCGACCCTGCTTAAACTCGCCAAAAAGCGTGTCTTTTAGCGTAATAGGGATAATGCTAAGGCGGATAATATCACCTTTAATCTCGCTAATCGTAAGGCTCACACCCTCAATAGCAATGCTGCCTTTGTGCGCTACAAAAGACAAAATATGCTCAGGCAGCCGCACAAAAAAATCACTACCGCTAGGGCGAACCTGCGTGCTTATAAGCTTGCCAATAGCGTCAATATGTCCTTGAATAAGATGCCCATCAATGCTAGCACCATATCGCAAGGCAGGCTCAAGATGAACTAAGGCGCCACTACATAGATTTTCAAGCGCAAGGTGGCTAGCACTCTCGCTACTAAGCTCCACGCAAAAACCCTTGCTATCATACTTTACCACGCTTAGACAAGCACCATTTACCGCCACAGAAGCCCCCATGCTCACCTCTAGCTTAGAAGCAATATTTAGCGTTTTACCATCATTTGAGATAATTTTTCCAAAATCTTTTATTAAACCATTAAACATAGCGCAATTATAGTAAAATTTTTGTTATAATTGCGAAAAATCTATAATTTTTAAGGGCAAAAAATGGACAAAATTGTCGCAAATAGCGATATAGTTGTAAAAAATTATCTTAGCGATGATGACGCGAAAAGACTAAAAGAAGTCTATGAGCTAAGCAAGGCTGGCAAGCTCAAGCATTACAGCATTAAAGAAGCCAGAAAAATGATAAAAAAACGCATAGCCAAGGCTTAAATGAAAACGCACGAGATAGAATTCTAGAATTCTTACGGAATTTTTACGGAATTCTAAAATTCTTACGGAATTCTTACGGAATTCCAAAAAAAATAGATAATTTAAGGCTTCTAGTATCGTGCGCCAGATGTGGCGAAACTGAGAAAAAACGAGCGCAGGCGCACTTGTCGTGCGTCAAGCGAAGTTTTTTTAAAGTTTCGTCGCAGATGGTGTGCGAGACGAAGCCTTATTATAAAGGTAATTTATGAATTATGATGTAATTATCATCGGCGGCGGCCACGCTGGCATTGAAGCCGCTCACGCAAGCGCAAAAATGGGCGCACAAACGCTACTTATCACCACTTTATGCGAGCAAATCGGTGCTGCTAGCTGTAACCCAGCAATAGGCGGCCTTGCTAAAGGGCATTTGGTAAAAGAACTTGACGCTCTTGGTGGCGTGATGGGCTTAGCCACAGATAGCTCAGGGCTGCAATTTCGCATATTAAACGAGAGCAAAGGCGCTGCTGTGCGTGGCTCAAGAGCTCAAATAGACATGGACGCATACCGCATATACATGCGAAATCTGCTGCTAAACACGCAAAATCTAGATATAAGCCAAGAAATTGCCACTGAAATTTTAACTAGCAAAGGCGAAATAAAGGGCATTAGAACACGCATAGGCAACGAATATAGCTGTAAAAAACTCATAATTACCACAGGAACTTTTTTAAAAGGCGTGATCCATGTAGGGCAAAACACGCAAAACGCAGGGCGAGTGGGCGAGCTAGCTAGCGGGGAGTTAAGCGCAAGCCTAAGGGGGCTAGGCATCGAGCTAGGCAGGCTAAAAACTGGCACTTGCCCACGGGTTTTAGGGCGGAGCATTGATTTTAGCGTTTTAGAGTGCCAAAATGGCGATGAGAGACCAAGTCCATTTAGCTTTCGCACCAAGCGTGAGAGCTTTGTGCCAAAGCAGCTGCCTTGCTACGTGGCATACACAAACGAGCAAACACATGAGATAATCCGCTCAAACTTTCATAGAGCACCGATGTTTACAGGGCAGATTTCTAGCACTGGGCCACGCTACTGCCCTAGCATAGAGACAAAGATTTATGAGTTTTCTGAGCGTTCTCGCCACCATGTTTTTATAGAGCCACAGACAAAAGATGCTAGCGAGTACTATCTAAATGGACTCTCAACCAGCCTACCTTATGATGTCCAAGTCGCTATGCTACGATCGATTAAAGGGCTAGAAAATGCTAAAATCACTCGCCCAGGATATGCTGTGGAGTATGACTTTGCCCAGCCTACGCAGCTATTTCATAGCTTGGAGACTAGGGCTATAAAGGGGCTTTATCTATCAGGGCAGATAAATGGCACCACAGGCTACGAAGAGGCAGCCGCACAAGGGCTAATGGCAGGCATTAACGCAGTTTTAGCACTTCGTGGAGATGGGCCTTTTGTTTTGCGCAGGGACGAGGCATATATAGGTGTGCTGATTGATGATCTAGTTACAAAGGGCACAAACGAGCCTTATAGAATGTTTACAAGTAGGGCTGAGTTTCGCCTGCTCTTGCGTGAGAGCAATGCGCATTTGCGCCTTAGTGAGTATGGGTATAATTTTGGGCTAATTGACGAGGGGCAAATACAGCGTGTAAGAACTCTAAAAAATGAGCTAGAGCGTGGCATGCAGATACTTACAAGCACTATTGTAACGCCAAATAAAGCCACACTTGCTATGCTAAAAAACCTTGGCGAAGAAAAAATAAACGCAAACGCAAGCCTACAAAAAATCGTGGCTAGAAAAAGCTTTAACGCTGAGAAATTAAGGACTTTACATGAGTTTTTTGCGCCTTTAAATCAGCAGAGCATTGATGAGATTTTAACACAGGCAAAATACCATAACTACATTTTACAAGAACAAGATGAAGTAGCAAAAATGCGTGCTTTGTATGATAGCAAAATACCAAGTATGCTAGACTACGATGCTGTGCCAAGTCTAAGCAATGAAGTACGAGCAAAGCTAAAAGCTCACCGCCCAGCCACGCTTGGCTCAGCCTTGCAAATCAGTGGCATAACCCCAGCAGCAATAGAAGTGCTACAAATTGCGATAAAAATGGTAGAGCGTGGCAAAAATTAGCAAATTGTTATTGCGGACTTATTGCACCAAAATCTAGCTATGTGCTAGCGCTGCGATGAACTATTTGTTCTATCTTGCGCCGCACACAGCCAGCTTTTGGCACACTAAGCCCACACTAAAATTCGCTATTTTTAACTATACAAAAAGCAGAATTTAAGCAAAATTAGCTATAATTGCGAGTTTTATTTTAGCAAGAAAGGATACGCAAATGCCAAAAATGAAAACGGTAAAAAGCGCTTCAAAACGCTTTAAATTAGGCAAAAATAAGATCAAACGCGGTTCAGCGTTTCGCTCTCACATTTTGACTAAAAAATCACCGCAAAGAAAACGCAATCTTCGCAGCTCTCAATATGTAGATAGCACAAACGAAGCTAGCGTTCGCAAAATGCTTTGCAAATAATCTAAAAGAGGTTTTTTAGAATTCTAAATTCTAGAATTCTAGATTTAATTTAACCGCCGCTTCGGCAAAGTCCCTTTTAAAGGGCGCCACACATAAAAGGATAATAAAATGGCAAGAGTTAAAACAGGCGTAGTTCGCCGTAGAAGACACAAAAAAGTCTTAAAATTAGCGCGTGGATTTTTCAGCGCACGCCACAAACATTTTAGAAAAGCAAAAGAGCAATTAGAGCGCTCATTAGTCTATGCCTTCCGTGACAGAAAGGCTAAAAAGCGTGATTTCCGCCGTCTTTGGATCATCCGTATCAATGCTGGATGCCGCCTAAATGATATTAGCTACTCTCGTTTTATGAACGGGCTTAAAAAAGCAAATATCGAGCTAGACCGCAAAGTGCTTGCAAACCTAGCTATGAGCGATGCAGCCGCATTTGCTAAAGTCGTAGAGCTAGCAAAAAAAGCTCTATAATCACAAGGAATTCTAGAATTCCCTAAGTAATTCTAGAATTCCGCCCTTTTATTTATGAATATCTCTATAACACTTGAAAATATCAAAATCGAGCCAAGCTGGAAAGAGGCTTTAAAGGCTGAGTTTTTAAGCCCTTATTTTAGCGAGCTAAAAGCAAAATTACTACAAGCAAAAGCCACGCACAAAGTCTATCCACCAAGCAATCTAATCTTTAATGCTTTTAATCTAACGCCATTTAACGCTGTAAAATGCGTGATTTTAGGGCAAGATCCGTATATTAACGAAGGCGAGGCGATGGGGCTAAGCTTTTCTGTGCCAAAGGGCGTGAAAATCCCACCAAGTCTTAAAAATATCTTTAAAGAGCTTAGTAGCGACGTAAACATTGAAACTAGCGGCTTTTGCGGCGATTTATCACCTTGGGCAAGGCAAGGAGTGCTGCTGCTAAATGCCACTTTGAGCGTAAATGCTGGGGCTAGCAATTCTCATAGCACTTTTGGCTGGCAGGTCTTTACAGACGCTGTGATAAGCACTCTAAGCCAGCAAAAAGAACACCTAGTTTTCATGCTTTGGGGGAATTTTGCTAAAAGCAAAGCAAGTTTGATTGATAGCTCTAAGCATTTAGTGCTTTGCGCTGCTCACCCTAGCCCACTAGCAAGAGGCGCATTTTTTGGCTCAAGGCCTTTTTCAAAGTGTAATGCCTACTTACAAAATCACGGAATTTCCCCTATAAACTGGGATTTAAAAGGAGAGTTATGAAAAAACTACTACTACTTTGCCTTGGGCTTTGTGCGCTTTGTGCCGAGCCAAAAGTGCTTATTTTTGGCGATTCAAACACCTTTGGCACTACTGATAATCAAGGTGGCGCGCACGATGAGAACAAGCTATATTGGGCTATTGCTTCAAAAGCTCTAAATAAAAAAGCTGATATTAGGGTAAATGCGCTGCCAGGTCGCACGATAGGGCTTGATTTTCCTAGCGAGCATTTTAACGGCTTTAAGGCTCTAAAAGAGACTTTAAGGGCTGAGAGAGCCGATATTTTAGTCGTTATGCTAGGCACAAATGACCTTTTAATCGGCGCAAAGCCAGATATGGCAGCAGAGGCTTTTAGCAATTTTATCACTTATGCTAAAAAACAAGGCATAAAAAGCCTACTTATCATCGCTCCGCCTTTGCTAGATTTTGGCGATGAAAAGGGTGCAGAGGTGCTAAAATCATACTCTTTGGCCTTTAACGATGAGCTAAGAAAAATCGCAAATGAAAATAACGCATTTTTTATAGACGCTATAAAAATCATAGGCAAAGCTAAGGAAAAAGACGGCGTTCATTTAAGCCAAGAAGACCACGCAAAGCTAGCACCAGCAGTCGCTAACTGGCTAAATGAAATCTTGAAAAAATACTAGATTTTATTGCTTATTAAGTGCGTTTAAACTAGAATTCCGCAAAATTTCGTAAAAGGGCAAAAATGAAACACTTACTAATAATCGGCGCAGGTGGCGTCTCGCGCGTAGCTACGGTAAAATCAGCAATGACTATGGCAAAGGGCGAGGCTTTTTCTAAAATCACGCTAGCAAGCAGAACAAAGAGCAAATGCGATGAAATAGCCGCTTTCATAAAAGAGCGAGTGGGCGTGGATATAGCCACAGCCGAGGTTAATGCTGATGATACAGCCGCAGTCGCAAGCCTTATTAAAGAAATAAAAGCTGATTTACTGCTAAATCTAGCTTTGCCTTATCAAGACCTTACTTTGATGGATGCTTGCTTAAAGGCTGGAATTCCTTACATTGACACCGCAAACTACGAGCATCCTGATACTGCGCACTTTGAGTATAAAGAGCAGTGGGCAAGACATGATAAGTTTAAGGACGCTGGTCTCATGGCTTTGCTTGGCTCTGGCTTTGATCCAGGTGTTACAAATGTGTTTTGTGCGTATGCTAAGCAAAATCTTTTTGATGAGATAACTGAGATTGATATATTAGATTGTAACGCAGGCGATCACGGATATCCTTTTGCTACAAACTTCAATCCTGAAATAAACCTGCGTGAAGTAAGCGCAAAAGGCCGCTACTACGAAAATGGCAAGTGGATAGAAACTGAGCCTCTAAGCGAGCATTTTAGCTGGGATTATCCAAAGGTCGGTGAGCGTGAGAGCTATTTGATGTATCACGAAGAGTTAGAGAGCCTTGTTAAAAATATCCCAAGCTTAAAAAGAATTCGCTTTTTTATGACCTTTGGCGAGAGTTATTTGCGCCATATGAAATGCCTAGAAAATGTCGGTATGCTTCGCATTGACGAAGTCGAGCATAATGGCGTAAAAATCGTGCCTATTCAGTTTTTAAAGACCTTACTACCTGATCCTGCCACGCTTGGCGCAAGGACTAAGGGCCGCACAAACATAGGCTGCGTGATAAGTGGCACCAAGGGCGGCAAACCTCGCAAAGTCTATATCTACAATGTCTGCCAGCACGAAGACTGCTATGCTGAAACTGGCGCGCAGGCTGTAAGCTACACTACTGGCGTGCCTGCGATGATAGGCGCAAAGCTAGTAGCAAAGGGCATTTGGGCAGGCAAGGGTGTATTTAACATGGAAGAGTTTGAAGCAAAGCCATTTATGGACGAGCTAAACGCAAATGGCTTGCCGTGGGAAATGATTGAAATGCCTTGCTAAAAGGCTGGTTTTTGGAGTTTTATAATAGAAAGTCCAAAAACCAAATATTGCTTATTTTTAAAAATATTTAAGTAAAAATTACTATATTTCGCTTTTAATCTTACTTTTAAAAGAACAAAAAAACTTATAATTAGCACTCTTAGTTTGTGCGTGTTTTGGGGGTTATGGGGGTATTTTTTAAGTTAATTACTTAGGAATTCTAGATTTTAGTCCAGAAATTCTAAAATTCCTAGTGATTTTAGCTTAGAAATTCTAGAATTCCTAGGAATTCTAGATTGTCAAAAGCCCAAAGTGTTTATTTGTTATTTTGCCAGAGCATTACGCAAATATCAGGTTCTTTTGGCATTCTTTTTATCCAAAAAACAGGCTCGCAAGATAGATTAAAAGGTTCTTTTCGCAAATCAAGTGGTCTGTATTGACCTGTGTTGATTTGAGCGTTTAAGCTAGGCGAGTCAAGCAAATCATTTGCTATCAAAGCGTATTTAAAGCGTGGCAAATTTGCGATAAAATGTGAAATCTTATCATTATCTAAATGTTGTAAAACATCTTTACAAATTAGCAAATCTGCGTCCTTAACTTTATCAAAATCTCCATCGTAACAAATAAAGTTTATATTATGAGCCAAGAAGTTTTTTAAATTTCTTGTAATTACGAAGTTTGCTACATCATATCCTGTATAAGAAATACCGCTAAAATCTATGTTTTTGCTAAATTGCCAGTCACCACAACCTACATCACTTATAGTTTTTATATTGAATTTCTTAAAAAAATCTTGTAAAAATGATACATATTCGACATTTAAACTTTCTTTGCTACCGCTTCCGCTACCATTGCCCCAAGCATTTGTTTCGTAAATGGTATCAAAAATATTATTAATATTTGAGTTTTTTAAAAGCAAAGTTTTTATAAAATTAACTTCTTTATAAACTGCTATAATGTTGTTATTTAGCGCATTTATATGCTCTAAGCTAACACCCCCCCCCACTAAACTATTTGTATTTGACATCTGCAATCCTTTGAAAATAATTTAATACCAAGAAATTCTAGAATTCCTAGTGATTTAGCTTAGAAATTCTAGAATTCCCTAGAATCTTATAATGTACTCATATCAATTACATAGCGAAAATCGCCAGCACCGCTTAGTAATTGCTCATAAACCCAGTCAATTTGATTTGCCTTAACCACTTGTATTTCTGGCAATATCCCTGCTTTTAAAGAAAAATCAAGCATTTCTTGGGTCTCTTTCATAGAGCCTATACACGAGCCTGAGAGCTTCTTTTGCCCAGCAAAAACAAGCTCAGCCACATCCATACTAGGACGCTCTCCAAGCGGTGGTAAGCCCACCACGCAAAACTCTCCGCCGTGTTTTAAAAGCCTAACATAAGCACTCAAATCATAATTTGCAGGAATCGTACAAAGTATAAAATCAAAACGCTCGCCTATGGCCCTAGCGTCTGTGCTGTCATATAGAGCCTTACAGCCCAGCTCTTTTGCGATTTTTTCTTTTTTGCGATTTCTAGCAAAGATACTAACCTCAGCACCCATTGCCAGTGCGTATTTTGCGCCCATTAGCCCAAGTCCGCCAAAGCCAGCGATCGCTACTTTGTGCCCAGGGCGGATGCCAAAGCGTTTTAGCGGCGAGTATGTCGTGATCCCAGCGCAAAGCAGCGGCGCAACTCTGGCTAGATCAGCACTGCTTGGCACAGTTACGGCAAACTCATCACGAACGACGATATTATCGCTATATCCACCATATGTAGGCTCGCCTCCGTGGTAGATATCAGCGCAGTCATAGGTAAAGACTGTTTTGCCCTCCTCGCAGTACTGCTCCATGTCAGCAGAGCATGCTGGACAGCCGCATTTACCATTTACCATGCAGCCAACTCCAGCAAAATCGCCTACTTTAAACTTCGTTACTTTTGAGCCCACAGCTACAACCTGCCCAGCTATCTCATGTCCTGGCACCATAGGATAGATGCCCTCGTGCCACTCGCTTTTTGCGCTGTGGATGTCGCTGTGGCAGATGCCGCAGTATTTGATTTCTATTATTATATCGTGTTCGCCCATAGCATGACGACTACCTTGCCAAAGCTTAAACTTTGCGTTTTTATCAGCCACAGCATAGCTTTTAAAAGGCACACGCTCGCCAGCTTTTACATTTTTAAAATCACTCATTTTTGCTCCTTTTGTAGATTTTTTAGGATTATACAGCATTACACCTAGTGTGAGTCAAGGGTTTTTATGAATTTTAGCGATTTCATCTAGAATTCCTGGGAATTCTAGATGAAAATATTATTTTTTCTTGCGAAGGGCTTTTTGTGCGGCTACATCGTCTTCTAACATGACTTCGATGCCGCCTTCTGTGTTTATTACATACTCGGCTTTTGCGGCTTTATACTCCCACATAGCACCAGTTACAGGGTCTACGATAGCCCAGCCGATGATGCTAGGGCCTAGTAGATTGCCCCACGAGTAGTAGCCGTTTACATCAGCATCTAGCGCAAACTCTCTTGTTTTGTAGCCTTCTTTTGCGAGTATTATGCTGTAGCGACGGCTTTTCATGAAGCCGCCTTCTTTTTTGATATCTATGCTAATAGGGGTTTTGCCTAGCACCTTGCGCTCGCCGCTTGTGTGGTCTACTAGTTCAAGTGTTGCGTTGCTAGGTAGGCTGCGGATTTCTATTTCTTGGGCGTATTCTTGCTTATTTATAGTAGCACAGCCGCTAAAAACTGCGATAACTGCGCTTAGTGCGAAAAATTGCTTTAACATTTTTTTATCCTTTTTTGGTTTTGTGAAAGCAAAATTATAGCAAAAATAATAGAGATTTTAGGCAAATTTTACTTTTTATTTTAAGTAGTTATTTAGGGAATTCTAGAATTGCTTAGGGCTTTTTTACAGCTGCCGCAAGCCAAAAACACTGCGCTAAATCTAGAATTCCCTCTAGAATTCCCTAGGGCTTTTTTGCGGTTAGGGAATTCTAGAATTCCCTAGTGCAGAGATCCTAGGGTCAAGTCGGGGGATGACACAGGTGGTGAATTCTAAGCAATTCTAGAATTCCCTAAAAAGAGATTGCTCCCTCTGCTCCCTCACAATGACGAATTTTAGGGAATTCTAGAATTCCTTAGGCTTCTATACTTAGCACATCGCCGCCAAGCTCTAGTAGCTGGGCTTGCATTTTCATCACTTGCGATTGTAAGGCGTTAATCTGGCTTTGTAAGGCTTGTTTTTGCTCCATATCATCAGTTTTGCTAAGCTGGCTCATTAGAGCTTTTATTTGCTTTTCAAGGACTTTTATCATTTTTTCTATGCTCTTAGCAAGCTCGCTCGTTCCACCACTACCTGCGCTACTTTCTTTTTTATCATCTTCATCATCGCCACTTATAGCTTCACGCATTTGTCTGCCTTGTTCTATGGCTTCGCTTACTCGCTCTAAGCCAGTTTTCTCATCATCGCCAAGGTTTTCTCTACTAGGTTTTGATACTGTGATGTTGCTTGCATTTGAGAGATTATTTTGTATTTCCATTTTAGCTCCTTTGGCTCTATATCGGTGCAAAAGCCCTTTTATTTAGCCGTTTGATATGCGAGCTCTAATCTCTTCAAAGTTATATTCGCGCAGTATTTTGCCGTTTTCAAATACTGGCACAAGCTGATTTTGCTCGCTTGCTAGCTCATCTAAGCGTATGGTTTTCCAGTGCTTACCATCACGCACGAGGGCTAGGCGGCCTGGCTTAGAGTGTTTGCTTGGATCACTTATAGGCTCTTTTGCTATATTTTGCCAGTTTATGCCGTCTTTTGAGACAGCTGAGGCTTTCATAGCAAAGCGCAGAGTATCACGGCTAAGGTGCTGTAATAAAGCCCCACCCATACCAAAAGCGATATTATCGCTACTAATGCCACGCATTTTAAGCTCGCTTAAAATATCTCCAATGCGCTCAAGCTCAATGCCATCGCCATATATAACACGCACAAAATCAGGCAAAACAAGATAGCCTTTTTCATTTTTTCTAGCCCCAACTAGCTCAATAAGCCTTTCAATACAAAGTATAGCCATAGCTACTGGATTGCCACTATCAGGGCGAAGGACGACTCTGCCGCCACGCTCTTTTATGCTTGGCATGAGCTTGCTCCACTCTAAAATCGCATTTTCTATATTGTAGCTATCAATCACACAGGCAAAAACACTATCTCCAAAACGCTCGCTCATGTTCGCATAAGCTAGATTTTCACGCTCTTTGCCCCATGCTGTCATGGTAGAGTGCTCGCTAGCTGGTATGCTAAAAGCAGCCATATCTGCCCCATAAAACTGCCTAGCAAACAAAGCACCTGAAATCGTATCTGATCCTTTGAAATTTAGCAAATGAGCTGAGCCGCCAATGCCAGCACTCTCAAAGCTAGAAACTCCCCTAGCCCCAAAATCATGTAGCTTAAAATCAATCTCGCTTGGCGAGCCAGTCTCGCTTAGAAAACGGCTTATTAGCTCTTTACAAAAATAGCTATTTGTAGCTACTGCTACTGGATACCAAATGGCTCTAAGTAGCGCAGTCTCCACCCAGCCAACAAGCCAAGGCACATTTGCGTCTGTGTTTTGCATCTGAACTAGGACATTTTCAGTAGGCACAACAGAGCCCTCAGCTACTGCTTCTATGCGAAGCGGCAGGGCACCGCCGTGTTCTTTTAGTATATATTCCCAGCCTTTTTCATTAAAAGGCAGACCATGTGGGGCGGCAAACTCTTTTGCTTCTTTTATATCATCAGCGGTGATTTTTTGGCTCAAATACGCCTTTAAAAAAGCCTGCAAACCATAAAAAATCACCCTATTCCACCTACCACCACGGCTTTCAATGTATGAGCTAATAAATTTTAGCTCTGGTGGGTATTGTAAGTAGTGCGAGAGTTTGTAACTATCTGTGTTTAGGATAGGATTCATCTTTGTCCTTAAAGAAAATTTTTTGCGAAATTCTAGCAAAAATTATTCTTTATTTGCTAAAATTCCGTAAATTTTTAGTAGAATAGCAAAAAATCAAAAGGCAAAAGATGAAAATACAACAAATTGCACCACTTAAAAATGATTATTTAGAAAGCATAGGCTTTGCGTGGCATAGCGACATTGACGGCAGCCGCTATGTGCCTGGCGAGCTTGTAGAGGTTAGTAGCGAAGAGTGCGAACGCTACTACGAGGCAGCAAATGAGCTTTATGATATGTTTGTAGCCGCAGCCCAGCATGTGATAGATAATAATCTTTTTCACGAACTAGGAATTCCATATAACCTAGTAAATTTAATAAAAGCAAGCTGGGAAAATGATGTTCACTGGCATTTATATGGTCGTTTTGATTTTGCTGGCGGCATCGATGGTAAGCCTATAAAACTACTTGAGTTTAATGCTGATACGCCAACGGCTGTCTTTGAGACTGCGATTTTACAATGGGCGATGCTAAAGCAAAATGGACTTGATGAGAGTGCGCAGTTTAATGACTTATTTGACGGATTAGTTGAAAACTTCAAAAGACTACTAACGCTTGATGATGATACTAGCGGCTTTGAGGATATGCTAGCGCAAAATGATTTTAAGATTCTCTTTACTTGCTTGGAGGGCAGCGTCGAAGACGAGCAGACTACTAGATTGCTTCAAGCAGCAGCCACGCACGCTGGGTATAAAACTCGCTTTGCTTATATCCATGAAATCGCCTTTGATGATGAAAATGGCGTGTTTATGGAGGGCGAAAATTATGAGTTTTTATTTAAACTTATTCCTTGGGAGAGCATAGCTATTGAAGAAGGCGAGCTAGCCTTGAGACTAGAAAATATAATCGCAAACCAAAAAGCAATCATACTAAATCCTGCTTATACTCTGCTATTTCAAAGCAAGGGCATAATGAAGATTTTGTGGGATCTCTACCCAAATCATCCCTTGCTTTTAGAAAGCTCTTATGAGCCACTTTCTGGTAAAACCTGCGTAAAAAAACCATTTTTAGCAAGAGAGGGTGCTAATGTAAGTGTGCTGGGCGCAAATGGAGAAATACTAGCGCAAAATGATGGAGAATACGGCAATCAAAAGTTTTTATACCAAGAATACACCGAGTTACCACAAGACGCAAAAGGGCAAAAGTATCAAGCAGGCGTGTTTTTTGCCTTTGAGGGCTGTGCCTTAGGCTTTCGCAAAGGCGGAGAAATCATAGATAATTACTCAAAGTTTGTAGGGCATATAATAGTGTGAAAATCATAGTAGGAATTAGCGGCGCAAGTAGCGTTCATCTTGGCATAAGAGCAGCAAATGAAATCTTAGCTGCTGGGCACGAAGTCTGCGCTATAATAAGCGATGGCGCAAGAGTAACATTTAAGAGTGAAAAAGCGTGGGAGTATTTGGGGAATTCTAGAATTCCTAAGGAAAATCTAGGGAATTCTAGAATTCTTAATGACAATCTAGGGAATTCTAGAATTCCTAATGAAAACTTCTTGCAAATTGAAGAGTTTTTGCATGAAAAAATAGATATCCAAAGCAATATGAGCGACGCCGCAGCTAGTGGGAGCAGCGGCTATGAGGCGATGATAATAGCCCCTTGTAGCTCAAACACCCTAGCAAAAGTAGCTGCTGGAATCTGCGATAATCTACTTTTAAGGGCTGCTGCTGTCATGCTAAAAGAGCAAAGAAAGCTAATCATCGCCCCAAGAGAAATGCCCTTTTCGCCGCTGTCTATAAAGCATATGAGCGAGCTAAGCGGCCTTGGCGTGATGTTTGCGCCGCCTATGATAGCGCATTATAGCAAGCCTTTAAGCCTAAATGATGCTGAGAATTTCATTATTGGCAAGTGGCTTGATTGCTTAAATATAAAAAATAATTTATTTAAAAGGTGGAAAATATGAGTGAAAAACTAAAAGTAGTTTTGCTTGATCGTGATACGCTAGGGCCTGATAGCGATGTGAGCATTTTTAGAGAGTTTGGCGAGTTTACTAGCTATGGAATTACTAGATATAAAGAGCGAGCCGAGCGTGCAAAAGACGCTGATATCATCATCACAAATAAAGTACTGATGGATAGAGAGCTATTAAGCGGTAGCAAAATCAAGCTTATTGCGCTAACAGCAACTGGGATGAATAATGTAGACTTAGAGGCAGCCAAAGAGCTAGGAATTGTGGTAAAAAATGTAGCAGGATATTCTACAAATAGCGTGGCGCAACAATGCTTTGCTAATCTTCTTGCCCTGCTTAATCACACGGCTTATTATAATGAGTATTGCACTAGCAAAAACGGCTGGGCTGGATCTGAGCTTTTTGCGCATTTAAACCTACCGATTCGTGAACTTGCTGGCAAGAGCTTTTGCGTGGTGGGGCTTGGCGATATCGGTAAAGCAGTGGCAAAGATAGCCGCTGCCTTTGGCTGTGAGGTGTGCTACTACTCAACATCAGGCAAAAACGATAATAAAGAGTGGCGACAAGTGGATTTTGAGACTGCGCTAAAATGCGATATAATCAGCATTCACGCTCCGCTAAACGAAAAGACAAAAGGGCTTTTTGGCGCAAAAGAAATCGCTAAGCTAAAAACCGGCGCAATTTTAGCAAACTACGGCCGTGGCGGTATCGTAGATGAGCAGGCGATCGCCGATGAGATCGATAGGCGTGAGATTTACTTTGCTAGTGATGTGCTTGAGCGTGAGCCGATGAGGGAGAATCATCCCTTTTTAAAAGTCATTCGCAAAGACAGACTTAGCCTTAGCCCACATATCGCTTGGGCTAGCGTAGAGGCTAGAAAAACGTTAATGGAACTAGTGGCTCAGAACATCCGCACATTTATAAAGGAGAGAAAATGAAAAAAATATTTTTTGCGCTAATTGCTAGTTTTGCACTCTCTAGCGCAGTTTTTGGGGCTAAATATAAAGAGCTGCCTGATAATATCCAGTTTCAAAACGCTCATGGCAGCGTAATAGAGGTCTTTAGCTATGGTTGCATTCACTGCTATAATCATCACAAAGCCCGCACTCTAGCAAATGCTAAGAAGCTTGGTGCTAGCGTGGAGGTGTGGCAAGTGGAGCAAATGGCGCCTTTTGGAGCTGATTTTGCTAAGATTTTGGCTTTTGCAGGGGCTATAGATACTAAAAATGAAACTGCTATCACAGATGAGAGCAGCATGACAAAGAGCATTATGGATGCGTATTTTGAGGCGACTTTTGTGATTAGAGCAAGTTTTAAGAGTGCTGATGAGTTCTACGCACCAGCTCTTGCTATCTTTGAAAAAGCTGGGCATATAGTAAGCATAAATGATATCCAAAACTACAGCCAAAGCGACGCTGGCAAAGCGTATCTAGCAAGAAGTGCCCAGGGGCTAGAAGTAGCTAAAATCGTAGGCACGCCAGCCTTTGTGGTAAATGGCAAATATGTGCTAGAAAATAGCCAGATAAAAAGCGAAGAGGATTTTACAAATATAGTAAAAGAACTGCTAGCAAAATAGTTTTTATTGCAAAATCCTAGGAATTCTAGAATTTACCTTAGAAATTCCAGAATTTGTCTTAGGAATTCTAGAATTCCCTAGCTTAAATTCATTTAAGTTTTCATCAAAATACATCTCATTTTGATTTGCAAACTTTTTTTAAAAATATACTATAATCTCGCTCACAATAGCCTAAAAACTTGTGAATTTTTCTAAGTTTATGATTTTTTTGGCTATTTGAAACAACTGACCCGATTTTAGGGGATTTCTTTTTTATGTGGGGGCACTACACCGCACCCCAAAAAAATCTAAAATTCCTAGGGCAAAATCTAGAATTCCTAGAATTTATTCTAGGAATTCACAAAATCTTGCTAGTATCTTTGCGCTACAAGCAATTTAGTCTATTTGCACTTAGCTTTGGTCTTTTGATGCTTG